>JBCCLX010000010.1:0-24303 GCA_039026635.1 Pseudomonadota bacterium | reverse complement strand
TCGATGCCCAGGAGCAGGTGGTGCATGACCGGATTGCCCACCAGCACGGCTTCGAGCACATCGGCTGCGGTGTAGCCCGCTTGGCTGGCCAGTTCCTCAATCAGGCCGGTGATCGCCTCGCGCACGGCCGTCGTCATCTCCGCATCGCCGCCCGGGTTCATCATCGAATAGCTGACCCGGCTCATCAAATCCTCGCCGAAGCGGATCTGCGGGTTCATGGCGCCGGAGGAGGCGAGGACACTGCCATCGCGCAGGTTGCAGAGATGGCCTGCGACCGTGGTCGAGCCGATGTCGAAGGCGACGCCGAGAAGGGGCCCGTCGTAGAAGCCGGGCCAGATCTCGACAATGCGCGCCTGGCTGCGCTTATGGCCGAAATGGATGGCGCAGGTGAGCTGCCATTTGCCTTTGCGCAGCACCGGCTGGAGGCGTTGCAGGACGCGCAGGTCGCAGACGACGCCCTCGAGCTGCCATTGGGAGGCGAGCGCGTCGAGCAGGCGCTCGAGATCGCCCGAGGGATGGTGCATATCCGGCTCTGTGACCTCAACGAAGAAGAGGCGGGTCGAGGGGTCGAGCGTGATGTCGCGGACTTCGGCGCGCTTGCGCACGACCTGTTTGTGGACCTGGCTCTCGGGGGGGACGTCGATGACGATGTCGCGTTGGATCGTGGCCTGGCAGCCGAGGCGACGGCCGGATTTGAGACCGCGCTTTTCGTCGTAGCGGGCCTCGACTTTGTTCCAGGGGCTGAGCGCATCCTCAGCGACGGTGACGCCGTGCTTGGGGAAGGCGCCATAGGCGGGTGCGACCTGGCATTTTGAGCAGATCCCGCGCCCACCGCAGACACTGTCGAGATCGACGCCGAGCTGGCGGGCCGCCGTGAGCACGGGCGTGCCGACGGGGAAGCGGCCGCGCTTGCCCGAGGGCATGAAGATCACGAGCGGATTGGTCGGGGCTTCGGTCATCACACACGCTCCATGGTTTGGCGCAACCTAGGCAGCGGGGGCGCGGGCACAACCGCGTAGAGCGGCGTTCGATGACGCAGGAACGCCATTTGGAGGGCGATCTCGCAGAGTGGAGGCGGGCGGCTGGTCGGGCGCCCTCGGCGCGCCGCGTTGCGGCGCGCGAGCCCACCCACCCAGCCGCGCCCGCGATGCTGGCCGAACGGATGATCCGCGAGGGATCGTTCGGGTCGCATTCAGCTGCGGAAACGGAGCGTGCGGGAGGTCACGGGGTTCTGGAGCGGGCGGCTTTCGGCGCGATGGGCGCGCCATTCGTTACGCAGTCGCAGCCACCAGCGCATCTGCTGATCGGCGTCGGCCACGAGCATCTGGCGCGGGTTGAAGGCCAGCCCGACGTTCTGTTTGCGGATGATGGCGCCGTCTTGGTCGAGGAAGCGGCGGGCGGCGGCGCGCACAGCCGGCGCCATCCAGCCGAGTCCGGGCATGGACCACCAGATCGCCTGGGTCATGGTCGTGTTCTTCGCGTCGATGGGCGTGATGGCCAGCAGGTTCAGGATCGTGTGGCGCTCGCCGATGATGCGCTCGATCCGCAGTCCCGGCAGGACGAGGGCGATCTCGGTCTCGACCTGGCGCCCCAGGAGCCGGTGGAAGGGTGTGACGCGCCGGATCGGATGGCGCGTCATCGTCCAGCCTGGACGCCCGGCCATCTCGACGGGCTCGAAGTGCTTTTCCTTCAGGCGCAGCTCCTCGGCGCTGCGGCGCAGCCACCAGGCAGAGTGGACGAAGGGGATATGGGCGGGGTCGACCATGCCGAAGGCGGCGTTGTCGATATCGGTTTCATAGAGGAGTTGCACGGCAGCACGGGGGGCCGCCTCGCCCACATCCGGCAGCGGCGCGGGCGGTGGGGGGGCGGCGTCTGCGGCATGGGCCGGATCGGGGAGCCAGATCCAGATCAGACCTTGACGCTCGACAACCCGCCAGGCGCCGGTGCGCACGCGGCCGGTGTCGACCTGGGATTGCTCGGCGAGGGAGGGGATGAGGGTGCAGCGTCCCTCCCCGTCGAACCGCCAGCCGTGGTAGCCGCAGGCGACCGTCTCGCCATCGAAACGGCCCGCGCTGAGCGGGATGCCGCGGTGGGGGCAGAGATCGCGGAGCGCGAAGACGGAGCCGTCGCGACGGCGGGCAAGGAGGACGGGTTGGCCAAAGAGGATGCGCGCCAGCATGCGCCCGGGGCGCAGAGCCGCACTCGGCAGCGCGACATACCACTGGCCGGTCACCCAGGGCTCGTCGGTGGCGGGCTCGAGGGCGGGGTTGCCGGTGGCAGGCTGCTCGGGTGTTGGCCGTGGCACGGTGGGGCGCGGGAGCGGCGTGCCGATCTCGCCCATGGGCTCGACCGCCTCGGCATCGGCCGTGGGCTCTGTCGACGGCGGGGCGGTCTCGCGCTCGGTCATGGGCGTCCTCGGACGTCTGGGGCAGGCGGCTCAATGACAGGGCCTATGCCGACCCGCTGACCCCTTCGCGCTAGCACGGTGTCCGGGTCGCTGTCACGAAAACCGGCCGGGCAGCCGCCAAAACGGTGCTCTGAGAGTGCTCCGAAAAGGCGGCGTCAGAGGGCCAGAATGTCGACGGCCATGACGGCGACGGCGGCGATGTTGAGGAGGCTGAGTTGGCCGAGGAGGCGCACCAGCCGTTGTTTGCGCCGGGCCCAGAGGGAGCGGAGATAGACTGCGTGAAGGACGCGTTCTCCGGGCGAGGCGGAGAGCAAGGTGAAGCTGCGCACGAACTCGGCATAGGTGTCGCGCTCGCCGATGGCGTCGAGATAGAGGGCCTGGCGGGCGTCCTTCATCTGCCGCTGATCGGCCGTGCCGGCGTGGAAGATCGCGATGGTCCCGAGTGCGAGGGCGCCGAGGCCGGAGAGTGCGACGACGAGGCCGAGAGCGCCGCCTGCGCCAAGCACCCCGGCCGCCCCCGTGCCGGCCAGGAGGGCGTTGAGGGTCATCAAAGCCTGCGCTTGCGTATCCCCGCGCCGGATCTCGGCCTCGGCATGGGTGAGCAACTCCATGGCCTGTTCGAAGTTGGGGACGGTGGGTTTGGACATTTGGGTCTCCGGTGCAGGTCTCCGGGGAGGGCGGTGAGGGATCCTGGAGATCGCCAGGCGTGCGCGGTACCGGTGGTTTGGCGCGCCGCTGCCGTTCTGAGCATCACGGGCAGCATAGGCGTGAAGGACAGATGGCCCAGGGTCGCAGGCTTGCGGCTTGGCCTCAGCTCGCCGGATGGGGCGCGGTTGGGCCCAGGAAGCCACCAGGCCTGCCGCTGCTGGCACTCGTGTTCGTGCTGTTGCTTGTACTGGCGCTTGCGGAGCCGGAGGGGGGCTGCGGCTCTTGCAGAACACGCTCGGGCGGCAGGGCCAGGATGGCGGTGGTGCCTCGACCAGGCGTGCTGGAGAGGACGAGGCGCCCGCCATGGGCCTCGATCAGCTCTCGCGTCAGGGGCAGGCCGACGCCGAGGCCCTGTTCCGATTGGGCGGTGCTCTCGAGCCGTCCGAAGAGCGATAGCGCCTCGGCGCGTTCGTCCTCCGTCATCCCCGGTCCCTCATCGCGTACGAAGAGGTCGAGGCCGTTATCCGTGCTGCGGTCGAGCCCGATCTCGATCCGGCTCTTGTCCGGGGAGTATTTGATCGCGTTCGAGCCGAGGTTGACCAGCGCCTGCACAAGCCGCCGCCTGTCACCAACGATGAAGGTCGTGCCTTGGGCGCCAAGGATGCTGAGCGTCGTGCCCCGTCGGGCGGCCTGTTCGCTGATGATGGCATGGGCGGCGGTGACGACCTCCTCGGCCGAGATCCGGCTCTCCTCCAGGCGAAACCGACCAGCTTCGATGACGGAGAGATCGAGCAGGTCCTCGATCAAGTCATGCAGATGCCGCCCGGAGGCATGGATGTGTTCCACGGCCTCATGCGCGCGGTCGGGCAGGGGGCCGAGATTGCCGTGGCGCATGACCTCAGCGAGCCCGAGCACGGCGTTGAGCGGGGTCCGTAGCTCATGCGAGAGGGAGCGCAGGAAGACGGATTTCGCTCTGCTGACCGCCTCGACCCGGGCGCGGGCGGCTTCCAGGGCATCGCGGGCCTGAGCCTCGCGCAAGGTGAAAAGCCCGATGTTCCAGCCGACGGCAGCGATCCCGAGCACGAGTGCGATGATCGCGGTGCTCGCCAGATAGCCCGCCGGCATGGGCAGGATCGTGCCGAGGCCGAGGCGCGCGCCATAGGCGGCACCAATGGCCAAGAACGGCAGCGAGAGGGTCACGGCGCGCAGCCAACCGAAATGCCTGGCCGCGCGGAACAGGCGGAGGGTCATCGCCGAGGCGGCGAGCGTGTTGATCACCGAACTGGTGATCATCAGCAGAAAGAGGCTTTCAGTGACGATCGCGACGATGCCTTGGAAAAGCGTTGTCGCGCCGGCGCCGGAGAGGATCAGCATCCAAGGCAGCCGTACCTCGAGAGCGCGCGTCAGGCCGATAAAGGCGAAGGTGACGCCGATTGCGATGCCGCCGATTGTGATGACGGCAACGCCGCCAAAGCCGAGCTGTCCTTTGAACAGCACGGCAAGGGCCGCCCCGATCAGCGAGAGCGTCGCCAGGATCAGCCAGGAAGCCGAAGGGTCGCGCCGCGTGCGCTGAGCGGTGATCGCCATCAACAGGCCGAGGACGACGAGCAGGGCGGCGAAAGCCACCACCACGTTGAATTCGACCGTTGTCGTCCGGACCTCTGTCAACACGCGATCCTTACCCTCAGTCATCCAATTCGGCACGTTTGGCGCCGATTTTTAGTTTCAATACGCTACTCTCGCGATCGCCTCAACTTATCAATCTTCGCCAATCAGTCTCAAATCAACATTCATTTAAATCGAAAAAGGCTGCGGGCGCTATCGTTACTGCGCCCGCTTCTGTTCGCAAGGCTTTGAGGCGTGGCCGCGACGATGCGGCCGGCTCTGTTGCCTGCTTTAGCCCGGCAGCGCTTTGTTTAGGTTCTCGTCAACCTTCTCGAGAAAGCCGATGGTGGTTAACCAGCCCTGGTCCGGGCCGACCAGAAGCGCGAGATCCTTCGTCATGAAACCGCTCTCCACGGTCTCGACGACGACACGATCGAGCGTCTCCGCGAAGGTGAGAAGCGGTGCGTTGTCGTCGAGCTTCGCGCGGTGCTTAAGCCCTCCCGTCCAGGCATAGATCGAGGCGATGGAGTTGGTGCTCGTGGCCTCGCCCTTCTGATGCTGGCGATAGTGGCGGGTGACGGTGCCATGAGCGGCTTCGGCCTCTACGGTCTTGCCGTCCGGCGTCATAAGAACCGAGGTCATCAGCCCCAGCGAGCCAAAACCCTGCGCGACGGTGTCGGACTGCACATCACCGTCATAGTTCTTACAGGCCCAAACATAGCCACCGTTCCACTTCATCGCACAGGCGACCATGTCGTCGATCAGACGATGCTCGTAGGTGATCCCAGCAGCCTCGAACTTGTCCTTGAATTCCTCGTCATAGACCTTCTGGAAGAGCTCCAGGAAGCGGCCGTCGTACTGCTTCAGGATCGTATTCTTGGTCGACATATAGACGGGCCAGCCGAGCGAGAGGCCGTAATTCATGCTCGCCCGGGCAAAGTCGATGATCGACTTGTCCAGATTATACATCGCCATCGTGACGCCTGAGGAGGGAGCGTCAAAGACTTCATGCTCGATCTCGGTCCCGTCTTCGCCGACGAACTTGATGGTGAGCTTGCCGGCGCCTGGGAACTTGAAATCCGTCGCGCGATACTGGTCGCCGAAAGCATGGCGGCCGACGACGATCGGCTTGGTCCAGCCCGGCACAAGGCGCGGCACATTCTTGCAGATGATCGGCTGGCGGAAGATCACGCCGCCCAGAATGTTGCGGATCGTGCCGTTGGGAGAGCGCCACATTTTCTTGAGGCCGAACTCCTCGACGCGGGCCTCATCCGGCGTGATCGTCGCGCATTTGACGCCGACGCCATACTGCTGGATCGCATGGGCGGCATCGATGGTGATCTGGTCGTCGGTCGCGTCGCGGGCCTCAACGCCCAGGTCAAAATACTTAAGATCGACGTCGAGATAGGGCAGGATCAGCTTGTCCTTGATGAACGCCCAGATGATCCGTGTCATCTCATCCCCGTCGAGCTCGACGACAGGGTTCTCCACTTTGATCTTCGACATGCGAACCGTCTCCCAGAAATGCGCGGTGCCCCGCTTTCGTTTTCGGCGCGGACCTTAGCGACGCGTTTTCCGCATCGCAACACGGGTTTCCGAAACGCACTACTGGCTCTTCGAGGAATTTGGATGCCTTTTCCGGTCAGCGGAGGGGCCTTTTGAGCACCTGCGCCATCTCATCCTCGGTACACAAGCTTCGAGGTGATTATGACCGCTGCGATCCTCTCCATGGCCCCGACAGGGGAGAGCCTCCATGTCTTCGCCCTTCTGAGCCTCATCGCGCTCTCGGGCATCGCTCAGGCCCAGGCGGTCTCTGCGCTCACGACAGCTGAGATCGAGGCGCTGATCTCAGGCAACACGGTGAGCGGCGCTATGGCGAGCAGCGGACGCTACAGCGAGTTCTATGCGGCCGACGGGACGATCCGGGCCGAGGGGTATACGGGAAGCTGGCGCATCGAGGGGGACTGCATGTGGTTCGACTACGGTAGATCGACGGAATGCTGGGTCGTCGGTGCGGCGGGCGGCGAGCTCGTGTGGATGAAGGACGGTGAGATCGGGGGCACGGGCACCCTGCTCAAGGGAAACCCGAACGACTACTGAGCTTTTCATCCCCCGCGCGGCCCGCGGAGCCGGATTGGTGGGGCTTGGACCGCGCGGGGTTGCCCGGCAGGCGCGACGGGCGCTACGCCCTGGCCCATGAGTGACAAGCGCCTGCGCCGCCTCGCCTTCGGGCTCTCCACCCTTGTCGGTCGGCCGCGCGGCTTTTTCAGCCCCTATCGCCATGCGCCCGGTATCCGATCCCCGGCGGGCTATCCGGCGCTTGAACCGATCTTTGCCGAGGCCTTCGCGCGCGCACCCACGGACGGTGCAAACGACCCGACCGCCTCCCCTATGGAGTGCCCCGCCGATGTGATCACAGCGCTCGATGCCTGTGCCGATGCGCTGCAGGGCTTTGACGGTCCCGCCCCGGAGCCGCGCTGGACCCAGAGTTGGTATCCGAGGCTCGATGGGGCGGCGGCCTATGCGATCCTGCGCCTTGCCCCGCCCAAGCAGGTGATCGAGGTCGGCTCTGGTCATTCGACGCGCTTTGTGGCGCGGGCCTTGCGCGATGCCGGTCGCCCGGCGCGGCTCCACTGCATCGATCCCGCGCCGCGCGCCCCGCTCGCCGGGCTGAGCCAGGGCGCACTCGAGGTTCGTCACGACGCCCGGCTGCTCTCGTCCGACGATCTGCCGCGCTTTGCCGCGCTCGAGCCCGGTGATGTGGCGTTTTTCGACAGCTCGCATCTCCTCTGGCCCGGCAGCGATGTGGATCTGATCCTGAACGGGATCTTGCCGGCGCTGCAGCCCGGCGTGCGCGTGCATATCCATGATGTGCTGTTGCCCGACCCTTATCCGGCGGCCTGGGAGTGGCGTGGCTATACGGAGCAGCTCGGGCTCGGCGGTTGGCTTGCGGGCGGAGGGGCTCGCATCCTCTGGGCGAGCCACTACGCGGCGACCAGGGCGGGCGCTGCATCGCACCCAAGTATCGCCGCACTGCCTCTACCGGACGGCGCGCTCGAAACCGCGCTTTGGCTGATTAGAACATAACACTGTGATGGCGCGCCCCAGCTTTTCATTTTGCACTGCGGCGAATTTATCGTAAATTGTTGGTATGGTGGGGGCCTCAAGACTAAGCATCGGAACGTTAGTCCTCGCGGCGAGTTTGTTCGCCGCAGTTCTGGGCGTATCGTCGCCGGCACGCGGCGCAAGCCAGCAGGCGCCGGCCTCGTTGGCTACTGATGCGGCGACAGAGGCGGCCACAGAGGCGGCCACAGATGCTGCACGGGCTCAGGCGGCGTATTCGGATGAGCTGGCGCAAGTGCGCAGTCTCGAGCCCGTCGCCGAGCCGGCCGACCCCGAGCCTGCGACCGGACTGCCCATGCCCTCGCCGCTGGTTCTCTTGGTTGCCGGCATCGTAGGGATCCTTGCGATGCGGCCCCGCCGCGCGGGCTGAGCCAATCCGAGCACGCGCCGTCGGCTGAGGACGTGCGGCAGGCATTGCCTGGCGCGCCGCGCCCCGCTACCGCCTGCGACCGGAACACCCAAGGCAAGGAGAGGCGGGATGACGGACGCCCCTCTCGGTCCCGTCTGCGTGCTGGTCGAGCCGCAGATGGGCGAGAACATCGGCTCCGCGGCGCGGGGGATGTGGAACTTCGGGCTCACACGCCTGCGTCTTGTGGCGCCGCGGGACGGCTGGCCCAACCCGCGCGCTGTGGCAACGGCCTCAGGGGCGGGGCGCCTCCTGGAGAGCGCGCAGCTCTATGAGACCACCGCCGAGGCGATAGCGGACTGCCAGGTCGTCTACGCCACCACGGCGCGGCCGCGTGAGCTGACCAAGCGCGTGCTGACGCCGGAGGAGGCGATGCGCGAGGCGGTGGTGCGCGAGGCCGAGGGGGCCCGGGTCGCGGTGCTTTTCGGGCGGGAGCGGACAGGGCTCGAGAACGAGGAGATCATGCGCGCCTCCGCCATCGTCTCAGTGCCGGTGAACCCGGATTTCCCCTCGCTCAACCTCGCCCAATGCGTGCTGCTGATGGGCTATGAGTGGCGGCGCGCCGCGGGTCTCGATCGCTTGACCGACGATCCGGGACGCGGTGATCAGGGCTATCCTGCGCTCGGGCCAGACGGGCTGTCGCTCGGGCGCTCGACGCTTGCGGCCTCGGGCGATGTGGAGCGGCTGCTCGGCCATCTGGTCGATGAGCTCGAGACGGCGCATTTCTTCTTCCCCGAGCACAAGCGCCCCTCCATGGAGGCATCGCTGCGCAATCTCTTCCATCGCACCCCGCTGACGGATCAGGATGTGCGGACGCTCTGGGGTGTGGTGCGCGCGCTGTCTGAGGGCCCGAAACGCCGACGCGGCAATGATCCGCGAGCGGAGGGGTCCAGCGCTGAGCCTTGAGCGGAATGTGGGGGCGACAACGGCTGATCTTGCAGCGGCGCCGCGTCCTCAATAGCTGGGGGCGCACGATGATCCTGCGGGGCGGACGGCATGGCACGCGCAAAGACACGGAAGACGGGGCTGGTCTTCGAAGAGGTGAGCGGGACGGCTCAGGCAGCGCCCGTGGCGGTTCCTGCGGCTCTGCGCCAACCGGCCCGGCGCGCGATCGCCCTTTGGCTCTGGACGCTCGCAGGCCTTGTCGCCGTGATGATCCTGGTCGGCGGGCTGACGCGGCTGACCGACAGCGGCCTCTCGATCACCGTTTGGGACCCGATCATGGGCGCGATCCCGCCGCTCAGCCAGGCGGACTGGGAGGCGGCCTTCGACCTCTACAAGACGACGACCGAGTATCAGAACCAGAACGCCTGGATGACGCTCGCGGACTTCAAACCGATTTTCTGGTGGGAGTGGGGGCATCGGCAGTTCGGTCGGGTCATTGGGATCGTCTGGGGCGTGGGGCTCCTCGGTTTTCTGGTGGCGCGCGCGATCCCGCCGGGCTGGACCTGGCGCCTGGTGGTGCCGGGGCTCTTGGGTGGCGTGCAGGGGGCCATCGGCTGGTGGATGGTCTCCTCGGGGCTCGTGGGTCGGCTCGATGTGGCGAGCTATCGGCTCGCGATCCATCTGGGCCTGGCCTTCGTGATCCTGGCGCTGCTGGTCTGGCTCGCACGGCGGGTGCGGCTGGATGAGACCGAGGCGCTGAAGGCGCGTCGGCGGCGCATGGGCGGGATCGGGATGGTGCGGTTCCTTGGCGTGCTGCTCTTCGTTCAGATCCTGGTGGGGGCGCTGGTGGCCGGGATCGATGCGGGCCGGTCCTTCGTGGACTGGCCGTTGATGCAGGGCGGCTTCCTGCCGCCGGAGCCGCTGGGTCTTGAGCCCGTCTGGCGCAATTTCTTCGAGAACGCGGGGCTCGTGCAGTTTATCCACCGGATGCTCGGCTATCTGGTGCTGCTCGTCGGGCTCTGGGGTACCTGGCGGCTGATGCGCCGGCGGGAGGGAGCGCTCCGCTGGCACGGTGCGGCGCTCGGCATCGGGATGGTAGCGCAGACGGTGCTCGGGATCGTCACGGTCCTCAATGCGGCGCCCCTTGAGATCGCGATCTGGCATCAAGCGGGTGGGGTCGTCTTGGCCGGCATTCTGGCCTCGGCGCTCTTCGCTGTGAGCTACCCACCTGAAGTGCGCATCGCGCGTGGCTGAGCCGTTTCAGGGCGGGTCGGGCTGACGGGTACCCGCAACGTCACACGCGCCTACGCTCGTGTGACGGCGCCCACCCGCCAGCCCGACCCGGGGTTTCTCCCCGTCTAGGGCCAGTTGGGCGGTCGCTTCTCCAGAAAGGCGGTGATGCCCTCCGCGGTGTCGGGCTCCATCATGTTCTCAGCGATCACCCGTGCCGTGTGGGCATAGGCTTGGTCGAGCGGCATCTCGGCTTGCTCGTAGAAGGCCCTTTTGCCGTGGCGCAGCGCGGTCGGCAGCTTGCTGGCGAGGGTGCGCGCCAGGGCGCGGCTTTCGTCTTGCAGGCGATGCGCCTCGACCGCGCGATTGATGAGCCCGGCATCGACCGCTTCAGCGGCGCTCATGAACGCGCCCGTGGAGAGCAGTTCGAAGGCGCGTTTGCGACCTATGTTGCGCGAGAGGGCGACCATCGGGGTGGAACAGAAGAGCCCGATGTTCACGCCGTTGACACCGAAGCGCGCGTCGCTTGCCGCGATGGCGAGGTCGCAGCTGGCGACGAGCTGACAGCCAGCGGCTGTGGCAATGCCCTGCACCTCGGCGATGACGGGTTGGGGCAGGCGGGGGATCGCGCTCATCAGCCGGGAGCACTGCGCGAAGAGAGCTTGAAAACCCTCCCGCCCACCGTCCGGCGCGTCGCGCAGGCGCTGCATCTCCGCAAGATCATGACCGGCGCAGAAGGCACGGCCCGCGCCCCGTAGGATGACGACCCGCACCCTTTTGTCGTGCGCGATGGCATCGAGACTGCTCGAAAGCGCGCTCATCAAGCTCGACGAGAGGGCGTTGAGCGCCTCGGGACGGTTGAGCGTGAGCGTCGCGATACCGTCCTCGAGAGACGGCTCAAGAAGGCTCGTCTGCGCTGGGGTCCCGTCCATGACTATCTCCTATACCGCCGCCATGCCATCTAGCGCGAGGCTGGGCGTGATGGCAAAGCGTCTGAGCAACGGCTGAATGGCGCAGATCGAGGACGACGATCATGGCGGGGGAACTGGCGCTCGGACGCGAGGAGCTGACGGCCTTCCTTGACGAGGTCTTCCCGCAGGTGCACGGCCAGATGCAGATCGAGGCTGTCGCGCCCATGATGGCCGAGATGGTGCTGCTGACCGATGAGCAGCATCTACGCCCCGGGGGCACGATCTCGGGGCCCGCGATGTTCATGCTGGCCGACTGCGCCTTCTACGTTGCCGTGCTGGCGATGATCGGGCGGGAGGCGCTGACGGTGACGACCTCGCTCAGCATCAATTTCATGCGCAAGCCCGAGGCGCGGCGGCTCGCGGCAGAGGCGCGGATCTTGAAGCTGGGCCGGAGCCTGGCTGTCGGCGATGTGACGCTGACCCAGGAGGGGCTATCGGGCCCGGTCGCGCATGCGGCTGTGACCTATGCGATCCCGCCGCAGCGCTAGGTTTTGGGGTGCTCTGATACCGCGCATCCAAGCGCCTGATTTGCTGCGCGTTTTTCGGCGTCTTCGTGCTTGACTTGGCGGCGGCGGCGCGGCATACGCCCGCATCCCGAGTTCGAGACCGAGGGTCGGACATGAAAACCTATTCTGCCAAGCCGGCGGATATCGAGAAGAAGTGGATCGTGATCGATGCCGAAGGGCTCGTTCTCGGCCGGCTTGCGTCGATCGTTGCCATGCGGCTGCGCGGCAAGCACAAGGCGACCTTCACGCCGCACATGGATATGGGCGACAACGTGATCGTCGTGAACGCCGAGAAGGTGAAGCTCACCGGCAACAAGCGGCGCGACAAGACCTATTATTGGCACACCGGCCACCCGGGCGGCATTAAGAGCCGGACGGCGGCGCAGCTGCTGGATGGGCGCCACCCGGAGCGCGTGGTCACCAAGGCGGTGCAGCGCATGATGCCGGGCGGGCCGCTGACGCGGCGCCAGATGACAAACCTGCGGGTCTATGCCGGCGCCGAGCATCCCCATGAGGCGCAGCAGCCCGAGGCGCTGAACATCGCGGTGATGAACCCCAAGAACACCCAGAGCTCGGGAGTTGAGGCATGAGCGAGGAAATTCGGTCGCTCGACCAGCTGAAGGATGCCGTGGCAGCCCAGAGCGCTGTCCAGGCCACCGCCGCCGATGAGGGCGTGATTGCCGACGGGCTGGAGCCTGCCGAAGATGTGGCGCCGCGGGAACCCGTGCGTGATGAGTACGGCCGCTCCTATGCCACCGGAAAGCGCAAGGATGCGGTGGCGCGGGTTTGGGTGAAGCCGGGCTCCGGTCGCATCCAGGTCAACGGTCGCGAGTTCGCGACCTATTTCGCGCGGCCCGTGCTGCAGATGGTGATCAATCAGCCGTTCCGGGTCGCCAATGTCGCGGGTCAGTTCGATGTGATGTGCACCGTCAAGGGCGGTGGGCTTTCTGGTCAGGCCGGGGCGGTCAAGCACGGCATCTCCAAGGCGCTCAGCCTTTGGGATCCGCAGCTGCGCCCCTCGCTCAAAGCCGCGGGCTTCCTGACGCGTGACAGCCGCGTCGTTGAGCGCAAGAAGTACGGCAAGCGCAAGGCCCGCCGTAGCTTCCAGTTCTCGAAGCGCTGATCGCGGCGCCTCGGCGCCGTTTCGCGAGAGTGCAGAGCCCCGCTCCTGGATCGTCAGGGGCGGGGTTCTTGCGTCTCTGCCCGGGGCATTCGTGCCGGGGGTTGCTGCGCTGCGATGGGAAATCTGGCAGAGTGGGCCGGGGGATTTGACGGGGAGACTCCAATGCTTCGATCGTTCGCGCTCGCTGCCGTCCTGGCCGTTGGCGGCTTGGGGTCGGCGCCGCTGGCAAAGGCTCAAGCGAAGACCGAGACCGAGGTCGAGACGGCAACCGACAGCGCGGCGGTCGAGGTCATTGGCACGCTCGAGGGCGAGTTCGATCGCATCCCGCGCACCTGGTTCGTGACGGCCGAGGGCGGCAAGAGCCGCAGCGGCTGGCATGGCTTCGATCTGTTTCAGTCCGTGACGATTTATGGGTTCCCGGTCGAGACGGAGACCGAGAAGCTCCCCGACAGCCTGCGCCTGCGCTTCGATCTGGAACTCTACGACGGGCGCCTCTTCGTCGAGAATGCGGAGATCTACTACACGCCGAACGGCCTCGGGACGCCCTGGCAGGTGGCGTCCGTGAACAAGACGGAGAGCAGCGTGATCCGTGTCGATGAGGTGAGCATCGACGCCGATACGCTGGTGATCAGCGGCACCTTCGGCGGCAGGCTCCAGATTGGAGATCGGATGACGGGTGCCGGAGGGATCACCGGGCTTGGCATCGGGGGCGCAGGGGCGCTTGCAGGCTCGATTGCCGAGGGCACCCGCAAACGGCGCGAGATCGCGGGCCGGTTCGCCGTGCGCCTGCCGCGACGGTGAACGGCGCGGCCTGCGCGCCGCCGGCCCCTTCTCCCCTCTTATGTCGCCGTCTTATCAGGCGTCGATCTGATGGGCGTTGGGGTTCAGCCGCATGATCGTCCAGTTGAGAAAGCCCGCGAAGCCCACCCAGGTGAGATAGGGGATCAGGATCAAGGCGGCGGTCTGGCTGTGCTCCCAGAACACGGCCATGGTCGCGAGGATCGAGGCGAAGAGCAGCCCCACCTCAGCCAGCGCCCAGTCAGGCCGGCGCAGCCCGAAAAACACCCAGGACCAAGCGAAGTTGATCACCAGATGGATGTAATAGACGGCGAAGGCGCCCGCGGCCCCGCTCCACCCGCTTGCCTGCCAAACCATAAAGCCCGACCAGGCGATCGTGCCGAAGAGCGGGGTCCAGACGAGCGGGAAGATCCAGTTTGGCGGGCGCCAGGACGGGTGGTTCAGCCGTTCGTACCAGTCCCCTGGCGTAAAAATCCCGCCGGCGCTGGCAGCGGCGAAGGCGCTTATCACAAAGACGCCGAGCGCAATGGCGGCATCGAATTCCATGGGCTATCTCCGTCTGTGCGGTGCCTTGATCCGATCAGATGTCGAGCGTTTGACGGCTTTCAAGACCGGATCAGCGACCTATTGCGGCGTTGCTGCTGCAGACGGGACGATTGCGACCGCCCGATCAGTGCCATAGAACTTTCATAAGCGCTTGGGAGATACCACGAGTGCGACAAGGGAAGACGGCAGAGGCCTAAGGGCGATGGAGAAGAACACGGCTCAGAGCGGGCGACGGCGGTTCGCGTCGGCGGTGGCGGGCGGTGGCTCGACCACCCGGGACATCAGCTATTCGTTTTCTGCGCGTACGCGCGCAGCGCGCGCTGTGATCCGGTCGATCGAGAACCTGACGGGTCGGCCGCGCCTTCTGCGGATGGCTGATGGCTATGAGAATGAAGTCGCGGCGGGGCGTAACTTCTGGGAGGTGATGCGGGAGCGCTACCGCATCGAGATCGACCTCGGCGGTCGCGGGCTGGCGGGCATTCCGAAAGAGGGGCCGCTCATCGTTGTGTCCAACCACCCGTATGGGATCCTCGATGGGCTGGTGCTGGGGCGTATCCTCTCGGAGGCGCGGGACAGCGATTTCAAGATCATCGCCCATGTCGTGTTCCGCCGGGCGAAGGATCTGGAGAAGGTCATCCTCCCCATCGACTTTGGCGACAGCAAAGAGGCGCAACGGATCAACATCGCCACCCGGAAGGAAGCGCTCAGCTATCTCGAAGGCGGCGGCGCCATCGGCATTTTTCCGGGCGGGACCGTCTCGACGGCAGCCAAACCCTTCAGCCGGCCCGCGGATCCGACCTGGAAGACGTTTACGGCAAAGATGATCTCGAAATCCGGGGCCACGGTCGTCCCGCTCTATTTCGACGGGGCCAACAGCCGGCTCTTCCAGATTGCGAGCCATCTCAACACGACGCTGCGCATGGCGCTCTTGATCAACGAGTTTGAGAGCCGGGTGAACACGCCCATCCGCTGCGTCGTTGGCGATCCGATCCCGGCGGGCGAAATCGACGCACGGGGCAAGGACCCGCGTGCCCTGATGGATTACCTGCGCCGTGAGACCTACACGCTGGCGCCAGAGCACGAGCGCAACACCGAGCCCGGCCTCTATCTCGGTTGAGACGCCAAAGGGGCCCTGGAAGCCCCAGGCGCCTGCGTCCCAGCCGCTTGTCCATCCTGCCCCCCTTGGCCCACAGCGCCCCAGCGCGTAAGACCGCGCCGCCGGCGATGGGCGTCGGCATCATGCGGAGCGCAGGGTGATGCAGAAGGCACGGGCAGCGGTTCTGGGGGCAAGCGGCTACACGGGTGCCGAGCTCGTCCGCCTGATCGCGCAGCACCCGTATATGGAGGTGGCGGCGCTCACGGCGAACGCGAAGGCCGGCCAGGAGATGGCCGCCGTCTTCCCGCATTTGCGTCACCTCGCCTTGCCGCGGCTGACCCGTATCGATGAGGTGGACTTCTCGGCCATCGACATCGCGTTTTGTGCGCTCCCCCATGCGACGACGCAGGAGGTGGTGAGCGCGCTGCCCCGCGACCTGAAGATCGTCGACCTCTCGGCGGATTTCAGGCTGCGCGATCCGGCCGCCTATGAGCGGTGGTACGGGCGTGCGCACAGTGCGCTCGATCTGCAGGCCGAAGCGGTCCACGGGCTGCCCGAGACCCATCGCGAGGCCATCCGCGGCGCGCGTCTCGTGGCATCGACCGGCTGCAACGCCGCCGCGGGCAATCTGCCCGTCCTCCCGCTGCTGAGTGCTGCTGTGATCGACCCGGAGGAGATCATCATCGATCTGAAGGCCGGCGTGTCGGGCGCCGGGCGTGCGGCGAAGGAGGCGCTCCTCTTCGCCGAGGTGTCCGAGGGCGTGCATGCCTATAACGTCGCCCGGCACCGCCATATCGCCGAATTTGAGCAGGAGATGAGTGCCGCCGCCGGGCGCCCTGTGCATCCGACCTTCGTAGCGCATCTGATACCGCAGAACCGCGGGATCTTGGCGACCATCTATGTGAAGGGCGAGGCGGAGGCCGTGCATGCCACGCTTGCATCCGCCTATGCGGCCGAGCCCTTCATGGTTGTCCTGCCTTTGGGCGAGACGCCGGGCACGCGGCATGTCCGCGGCTCGAACTTCGCGCATATCGGCGTGGCGCCCGACAGCCGACCCGGCCGCGCCGTCGTGATCTCTGCGATCGACAACCTGATGAAGGGGGCCTCCGGCATGGCGCTGCAATGCGCAAACCTGATGCTGGGCTTCGATGAGACCGATGGTTTGATGGCGCCGCCGTACTTTCCATGACGCACCCGGCTTGCGTGGCGCGTCAGCGCCGCTCATCTAGGCAGAAAGGGACGGGAGGGTTTCATGGCGACACGCAAACAGCGGCGCATCCAGATGATGATCTTCGGTGGCGTCGCGCTCATGGCCTCGGCCGCGCTGGTCGGCTTTGCCTTTCAGGACACCATCGCCTTCTTCAAATCGCCCTCGGATATCGTGGCCGAAGCGCCGGGACCTGATCGGCTGCTCCGCCTCGGCGGTCTCGTGGAGGAGGGCTCCGTCATCCGCGGGGAGAGCGAGGCCGTGCGCTTCAGTGTCACCGATGGCGGCGCGACGGTGCAGGTCGCCTTCATCGGGGTCCTCCCGGATCTCTTCCGCGAAGGGCAGGGGATTGTTGCCGAGGGCTATTGGCGCAACGGGAGCTTCGAGGCCACCGAGGTGCTTGCCAAACACGATGAGAACTACATGCCGAAAGAGGTTGCCGACGCGCTGAAGGCGCAAGGCCACTGGCAGGACGAGTTTGGCAAGCCGAAGGTTGGTGGCACGGCCGGAGGGTCATGATGGCTCGCGCACGCCGGGTCATCTGGGCCGATGCTTTCACAACGCAGGTTTTCGGGGGCAACCCTTGCGCGGTGGTCTTTGACGCTGATGACGTGCCGGTTGAGACGCGGATCGCGGTGACGCGGGAGACCCGGCTCAGCGAATGTTCCTTCATCGTCAGGTCGGAGATCGCCGATTTCGGCGCGCGCTACTATCTGGCGTCGGGCGAGATCCTGATGGCCGGTCATCCGACGGTGGCGACAGCGGCTGCGCTCGACAGGGCCGGGCTGTTGGAGGGGCGCGACAGCTTTACGCTGGAGGTTGGTGTGGGCGTCATGCCGGTGGAGATCGACCGGTCTGGACCGGTGCCGATCTACACGATGACCCAACCCGCCCCGCGCTTCGGCCGCCGCTATAGCCCCGAGGAGATCGCGCCTCTCGTTGGCCTTGCGCCCGAGGATATCCTCGGCACGCCGCAGAGCGTGGCCACGGGGAATATGTTCTGCATCACCCGCCTGCGTGACCATGCGGCCCTGGCGCGGGCGCGCCTCGATGCCCCGGCGCTCCTGGAGGCGCGCAAGGTGACGGATTTCTGGGAGCCGTTTCTCTTCGTCACTGAAGGGTTCACGCCGGAGGGGGACACGGCTGCGCGCCTGCTTCTGCCCCCGCCCGAACCCCCGGAGGACCCGTTCACCGGATCGGCCACGGGCTCGCTTGCGTCCTACCTCTGGTCCGAGGGGCTGATCGAGCGCTCGTCCTTCACGGCCGAGCAAGGCCATGGCATGGACCGCCCGGGCACCGCCAAGGTGACGGTCTTGGGGGCGCGCGACGCCATCGAAGGGGTGCGCGTCGGCGGCCCGGCCGCCGTCCTGATGGACGGTGAGATCTTCCTCTGATGACGACGGGTCCCGGGCCAGCGATGCGGATCCGCAAGATCCAGATGATCCGCGAGACGGTCCTGAAGGATGAGGCCGGACGCCCCTGCGATCCCATTCAGCGCGTGGCAGCGCTCGCCGTTGTTCACAATCCGTTTGCGGGCGCGGCGGGCGATGATCTCTCGGCGCTCTTCGAGATCGGCGGCTTGATCGGTGAGCGGCTCATGGCCGAGGCGATGGCACCGGTGCCCCTATCGGTCGCCGGCTATGGCAAAGCGGCGATCATCGGTGTCGATGGAGCGATGGAACATGGCGCCGCGATCCTGCATCCGCGCCTTGGCCGGCCGATGCGCGAGGCCATCGGCGGTGGTGCCGCCCTGATCCCGGCGAACACGAAGATCGGTGGGCCGGGCACCGCCATCGATCTGCCCCTCGGCCATAAGGACGACCCATTGGCCTTCGATCATATCGACACCCTCACAGTCACGGTCGGTGACGCGCCGCGGGCAGACGAGATCGTCGTCGTGATCGGTCTGGCCGACGGGCCCCGTCCCCATGCGCGCTCGGGCAGCCGACCGGGTGCTGTCTGAGAAACGGCTCGGGCCGGCGTTCTCCGCCGCTTTGACGGGCGCGCTTTCGTCTTATCTCGCACTGCGAAGACGGAAGGGAGCGCGCGATGCGGATCAAGGACCGGCCCGAGTTCGCCACCAAGCCCAAGGTGCTGACCATGGCTCCCGATACGCCACTGCGCGATGCGGTGCGAGTGATGTGCGCGCGGCGTTACGGCTCGGTCGTCGTGACCGATCCGGATGGCAGGCTGCTTGGCGTCTTCACGGAGCGTGATGCGCTGACCCGCGTGATCGATATGGGCCGCGATCCGGAGAAGACGGTGCTCTCCGATGTGATGACCACGGAAGTGCGCGTTGCGAGCGCCGACGACAACCTGATCGACTGGCTACGGATCATGTCGAACGAGCGCTTTCGCCGGCTTCCCGTGGTGGATCAGGACGGGCGTGTTATCTCGATGATGACCCAGGGCGATTTCGTCTCCTACACATGGCCGGAGCTGCTCGGCCAGCTCTCGCTCTCGGCCCGTGCGGCGATGGGCAAGAACATGCCGCTGATCTTCGTCGCCGGCAGCGTGGCACTCTACTCGCTCGTGCTGGTCCTGGTGATCTCCGCCTTCTTCTAGGGCAGGGCACGGCCCGACGGGATCGATTTCCCGCCAAGCCTGCGAGCCGCGCGCTTGTGACGGCGCCGCAGGTCGGTCTAGAGCGCGCGGTCGTCGGTACGCCAGGCGAGCTCTGCCATCAAACCGCTGCTCAGCGCCGAGGTCGCCCAGGAGGCCGGTACGCCCGCGCGTCGCAAGAGCCCGGCGATCCAATGGTTGCAGGTGTGGAGGAGGCTGTAGCGCGGCTCGGCGGCATAGAAGCGTCCTCCGCCGTAGAGCCCCGGACCGAGATCCTGAGGTCGCCCGTCCGCATCGGTCTCCGCCGTCTCGGCGATCCCGCGGGCGAGGGCGGCAAAGCCGTCGTCCGAAAGCGCGAGATAGTGCCGATCGGCACGCCGAAAACTCTCGGCCGGGGGCGCTGCCAGCGGCACCACATGCAGGACCGAGGGCGTGGGCAGCAGAAGCGCGCGCAGCGCCAGCGAGATCTCGAGATCTTCAAGTCGGCGCACCTGGCGATAAACCGCCGCCTCCCCCCAACCGATCTCGAGGAAGGTCGCAGTCGGATGGACGGCCGCCAAGCGCCGCAAGGTGGCCGCCGCGGCTGCATCCTCCCGTCCGATCGCGACAGCGGCGGCCCTGAGGTCTGCCGCCGAGACGACGAGCCCCGCATGCCAGCCATGATCGACGACGGCGACCCAACGGGCGTCATCCGCCGCCGCGGGGTAGAGCGCCGGTGACTGGCGGGCGACCCCGAAGAGGGCCAGCGCGACCAGCGCAAGGCCCGCGGCGGCAAGGAAGAGACGGCGCAGCGGCATCAGCACCCCATCTGTGACGTGTTCATTCCCACCTTACCTCACGCCATGGCGGCAAAGCGCCCCTTTTCGTAGCGTCCGACAACGCCTACCCTCCGCCCGACCGCCACCGGAGAGGCAGCATGCTCGTCGAACTTGGCCATTTCGCACTGATCCTCGCTTTTGTGGTGTCCCTTTTCCAGATGACCGTGCCGCTGATCGGGGCCGAGCGCGGTTGGCAGGATTGGATGCGGGCGGCACAGCCGGCGGCGCTCGTTCAATTCGCGCTGGTGGGCATCTCCTTCGCGATCCTCACGCAAGCCTTCATCGCCTCGGACTTCTCGGTGAAGCTCGTCGCTGATCATTCCCATTCGGCCAAGCCGCTCCTCTACCGGATCACGGGTGTCTGGGGAAACCATGAGGGGTCGCTGCTTCTCTGGGTCCTGATCCTGGTGCTCTTCGGCGCGATGGTGGCCGCCTTTGGCCGACGCCTGCCGCTGCCGCTCAAATCCCGCGCGCTGGCGGTTCAGGCGATGATCGGAACGGCTTTCATGGCCTTCACGCTCTTCACCTCGAACCCGTTCGTCAGGCTCGATCCAGTGCCTGCTGATGGGGGCGATCTCAACCCGCTGCTCCAAGATCCGGGCCTCGCCTTCCACCCGCCTTTTCTCTACATCGGCTATGTGGGCCTCTCGATGGCCTTCTCCTTTGCCGTTGCCGCGCTGATCGAAGGGCGCGTGGATGCCGCCTGGGCGCGCTGGGTCCGGCCCTGGACGCTGGCCGCTTGGGTTGCGCTGACGCTCGGCATCACTCTCGGGTCCTACTGGGCCTATTACGAGCTCGGCTGGGGGGGCTGGTGGTTCTGGGACCCGGTGGAAAACGCCTCCTTTATGCCCTGGCTCGTGGCGGCCGCCCTCCTGCACTCGGCTGTGGTGGTTGAGAAAAGGGCGTCGTTGAAGGTCTGGACGATCCTGCTCGCGATCCTCGCCTTCTCCCTCAGCCTTGTCGGCACCTTCATCGTGCGCTCGGGCGTGATCACCTCGGTCCACGCCTTCGCCACAGACCCGACGCGCGGTGTCTTCATCCTAGGCATTCTCGCGATTGCAGTGCTGGGGTCCCTCGCGCTCTTTGCCTGGCGGGCGCCGTCGATGCGGTCGGAGGGGGTCTTCCAGCCCGTCTCCCGCGAGGGCGCGCTCGTCTACAACAATGTGGTCCTGGCGGCCTCGGCGGGCATGGTCTTCGTGGGCACGCTCGCGCCGCTCTTCCGGGAGTATATCGACGGCACCAAGATCTCCGTTGGTGCCCCGTTCTTCGATCTCGTCTTCACCCCCTTCATGGTGATCCTCTTCCTCGCCCTACCGCTTGGCGCGCTCATGAGCTGGAAGCGGGCGGATTTCGGGAAAGTCGTCTCGCGGCTCTGGTGGGCGGGTGCGGCGGCACTCGCCATCGGTGGCATCGTTTGGGGCCTGCAGACGGGCACAGCACTGCTCGCGCCCGTCGGGCTAGCGCTGGCGGCCTGGATGGTCCTGGGCGTTGTTGTGGAGCTCGGTGAGCGGGCGGGCCTGCCGAAGGCCGATCCGCTGACCGCGCTGCGCCGCCTTGCCCGCCTGCCGCGCGCTGAATGGGGCAAGTGGCTCGCGCATGCGGGTCTGGCCGTGACGACCGCAGGCATCGCCGCGATCACCGCCTGGGAGCAGGAGCGCATCGTCCTCGCCGAGCCCGGTGAGATCATCGAGGTGGGCAGCTACGGTCTTCGCTTTGACGGGGTGGACGAGATCCCCCTCGGCGCGCCCTTCCTCGTTGCCGGCTGTGAGGTCGGCCAGGATGCCTGGCTGAAGGGCGACGAAGGGCGGAACTTCTCCACCGCCATGGGCCGCTTTACCCTTCTCTCCGATGGTGAGCCCGTCTCGACGCTCTGTGCCGAGAAGCGCTTCTACCCCGTCGCGCGCACGCCGACGACGGAGGCTGCGATCGACAGCAATCTCTGGCGCGATGTCTATGTCGTGCTCGGCGACAAGCAGGTCGAGGGCACCGCCTGGACTGTCCGGGCCTATGAAAAGCCGCTCGCGATCTGGATCTGGTGGGGGGCGGTGATCATGAGTATCGGTGGGCTGGTCAGCCTCACGGACGGGCGCTACCGCGTTGGGGCGATCTCCAAGCGGCGCCAAGCGGCCCCTGCGGGAGCGACGGCGGCATGACGCGTCCTGGCCTAAAGCGCCTCGTTCATGGCGTGCTCGCGTTTGGGCTCGTCGTCACCCTCTCCGCGGTCCTTTCCGTGGCGCCCAAGCCTGCGCTCGCGGTCCAGCCCGACGAAATTCTACAGGATTCAGCGCTTGAGGCGCGAGCGCGCAAGATTTCCGAAGATATTCGCTGCCTCGTCTGTCGGAACGAGTCGATCGATGCCTCGCATGCCGATCTGGCCCGCGACCTGCGTCTGCTCGTGCGCGAGCGTCTGGTGGCGGGGGACAGCGATTCCGAGGTGAAGGACTATCTTGTTGAACGCTATGGGGAATATGTGCTGCTCACCCCGCGCTTCACAGCGGCAAACGCCTTTATCTGGGCCTCAGGACCCGCACTTCTGCTGATGGGGGGGCTGATCGGCTGGCTCTGGCTCCGGCGTCAGGGGGGGCAGGACCGCGATGCGCGAAGTGTTGATGCGCCGCTCAACCCTGAGGAGAAAGAAGCCCTCGACAGAATGACGCATTATCGTCGTTAGTAGCACAATCATTCATGCGCCGTTTACCTTTGTTGACATTCCTCAACAGAATCTTACTGCGGGCAGTGCAATATGATCCGGTAGCGTGCGTAGTGTCGTTCGTTGTGTGCCGCTTTCGACGTGTTGTTCTGTTTCGTACCCCTGAAAGTAAGTAGCGTAACGGTTCTGGAGATGACGATGTTCGACGTTCCTCCGCCCTCAAGCGTCTTCCCCGGGCGCTTCAGTCTTCTCTCTCCCTCTCGTCGCCGGATCCTGTCGCGACCCTCTAGGCAATGTCCCCCCCTGCCGACAGCTGCGGCGGATGGCGGCCGCGTGGCCAGCATCTCGAGATGCCGATCCCCCGAAGAGGCGCATGAAGCCTTCCAAGGCGTCTTTGCGTCGACCATGCGGCGATACTTGGAGGAGAGAGCGGAAACGGGCGATTCAGCTCCCCGGTTCGTCTGACTTCCGGTCCTGCCGGATCTCCTACGATGAAAGTGGCGGGCATGCGTGCCCGCCACAAACTTTTACACCCCTGCGGCCGGCGCATCGCGGCGGTTTCTCCCGCCCAGGCTTTGGGGACAGTCAACCTGCAGCGCCGATGATCCGGTTGGCTCCAGCCATCTCACCGTGATCGCTGTTGAGACATGCACCGCTCCTATGTGAAGGGGCTTCGCTGCCGGATTTGGCGCTTGATCGTGAGCCGCGGCGTGCCAGCGACGGAACAGGCAGCGCATCTGTACCGCCGTCGATGCCGCCGTACGGTCATGCACCCGCTCGCGCGCCTCTCCCGCTTGTCGGAACCAGTCTAGGGTATGATGCGCCAAGGCGTTGTGAGGTCCCCCGAGACGACGGACCCCAAGCGCTTGAAACTAAGCTCGAAAACCGTGGAGCTTCATTGAGCCAGCGTGATGGCGAGGGCTGAAAGCGGATGGCTCTTGGGCCTTATCCGCCGCGTTTTGCTTGGCGGTGCTGCTCCATATTGGGATTCTTTCCAATTCAGCAATGCATAACTTACTGCTGCGTAAACTCACTAGGGTAAACCCGAATACTGCGATGCCCTCTGGGCTTCTATGGTCCTCATAACGAATTTTTGTGTTGAAAGGATCATACAGCAATGTCTACACATCGCTCCGACGGAGCGCCCGGTTCGAAAATTTGTCCTCTGAACCGCTTTTTCGCGAAGCATGGGACGGCTGTTTCCGTCGATGTCGATGAGATGCTGACGCTCGACGGAGAACCGGTGACACGGCTCTACGTGGTCCGCTCGGGTATGATCCGGCTCTGCACTAACTCTGAGGATGGCAGGCGCCACGTCTTTGCCTTCGTTCAAGCCGCGGGCCTCGTGGGGTTCCCCAGCATTAATCGCCACCATTTCACAGCGGAGGCGGTGATCCCGAGCCGTCTGCAATCCGTGTCCCAGGCAGATCTCGCCGAGCAGCTGATCGGGAACGTCGAACTGCTCGAGGCGGAGCGCGGTCTCTTGCGCAAGGCCTTGCGGATGCGGGAGGAGCATGCACTGCGCGTCGCCTCGCTCCCGGCGGATCAGCGGCTGCTGTCCTTCCTGACCGACTATGCCGAGAATGCCGCGCCCGATATGCGGCGTGAGCATGGGCTTGTGTATCTGCCGATGCCGCGCCGCGATCTGGCCGACCATCTGGGTCTGACGCTCGAGACCGTGAGCCGCTCCTTCGGGATCCTGAAACGGCGGGGTGAGATCGA
>JBCCLX010000009.1:0-24650 GCA_039026635.1 Pseudomonadota bacterium | reverse complement strand
GCGATCGTCTTGGTGCGCGTCAGAATCGCGCGGGTCTCCGCATGGCTTGGCTGCCAGAAGGGTCGCTGATCGCTCATGCGTTGACAAATCTCGTAACCGGATCTGGATTGACGCGATCCTGGTGAAAAAGGCCCGCCGGTGTTGCTGATGTGCTACGACCGGCGGACTTCAAGTCGGAACGAGGGACAGTGAGTGTTGAGGCGGGTCGTTCAGCTCCAGCCTCACGGGTTAGATTATGGGTTCTCAGCAAAGATTGTGTAACCCCTGCTCCCATTTTCGTGCAGGTTTTTTTCGGAGTGTCTCCGCAGGAACGCCTCAAGAACGGCCAAAGCCAGGGACGACCTGACGTGAGGTGGCGGCGAAGAGGGCCACTGCCGCGGCATTCGAGACGTTGAGAGAGGCGAACTCCCGCGCCGATTCGATCCGAACGAGAGCATCGCAGACCGAGCGGGTGCGCTCTCTCAGGCCTGGCCCTTCGGCCCCGAGGACGAGAAGCAGCGGCCGCCCGGCGGCTTGAACCGCCGCTGCGCCAACCGTTTGCGCGCCCGCCCCGTCGAGCCCGAGGGCCAGGAAGCCGGCCTCCTTCAGCCGCTCGATGGTATCGGCGAGGTTCGTGACCCGCAGATAGGGCTGGCGCTCGAGCGCGCCGGAGGCGCTCTTGGCCAGAGCCCCGCTTTCGGGGGCGGCATGGCGCTTAGGGGCGATAACGGCCTTGGCTCCGAAGACCTCGGCGGAGCGCAGGATGGCGCCCACGTTGTGCGGGTCCGTCACCCGGTCGAGCGCAAGGACCGTCGCGGGCGGACCCTCAGGGCGGGTCGCCGCGGCGACGAGCCCGTCGATCCCGCCCCAATCGAGGGGGTCGACGGCAAGGGCCGCGCCTTGGTGCACCGATTGGGGATCGAGGGGGGCGGGGAACCGGCGCGGATCGGCGATCTCCGGGTCGATCCGACCTGCGCCCAAGGCGTCGGCCAAGCGCTGGGCGGCGTTGGGGGTGAGGATCAAGCGATGCAGCCGGCGAGCGGGATTGGCGAGGGCATCGCGTACGGCGTGCAGCCCGAAAAGCCAAACGTGCCCGTCCTCGCCGAGCAGCGCTGTTGCCGGCGGACCCCCCTTGCCCGCCCCCGGCCTAGAACCGGGACGCACTGGCCCCCCAGGGCGCCCACGCCCTGTTGTGCCCCCCGAGTGGCCCCCCGAGTGGCCTCCCGACTGGCCCCCCGACTGGCCCCGCACGTGTCCTCCCCCGGGCGGGCGTCGTCGTCCCTTGTCGCCCATACAGCTCTCCTCCGCCACGGATGCGCCCCTCTCCATGCTGCTGCAGGTTGACACCCGCGGAGCGCGCGTCCTAGACCCCAACACGCGCTCGGGCAACGGCCCGGCACCGCCCTGGAGGGGTGGCAGAGCGGTCAAATGCAACGGACTGTAAATCCGTCGGGGAAACCCTACGCTGGTTCGAATCCAGCCCCCTCCACCATTCCCCAATCCGCGCTGCCTGAACCCCGAAAAACCCTGAAAGGACGGGGAATTGGGGCGGTTCGAAAACCTTCATTCTTGCAGTAGGTGACAGGCGTCGGAAGAATGAGCCTCAGCACCAGTTTTTGGGCTGCGGAGCCGCCGGAAGACCAAAGATTCCAGGGGTTTGCGATGAACCCGAAGGCGGTTCGAAAGAGTTGCTTCGAAGCCTTTGAGCGGTTTGCGCGCCAGCTCCACCTGTCCTTGATCCGCACCCGCTTAGCCTCAAGCCGTTTGATCTCGTTCTCATACGCCGACATGATGCTGGGGCTGTCGGCTCCTGTAATCCGCGCGACCACGGCCACAACATTCTTTTCGATCTGGCGGATGTCGCCAGCACCATACTCGGTGCTCGACTTGATTGTCTCTCTGCGATTGTCCCAGGCATTGCTGAGCATGTCAGGCAGCACGTTGTAGAGCGTCGCTGCCGCGTGAAGCGCTTTCAACATGGGGTAATGGCCTGACTGCTCTTAGCCGATGACCGCTACTGTGATTGTGGCACATAAGAGGAGAGAGACCATGGAGTACTTTGCCGGGTTGGACGTCTCCCTTGAGACGACGCATGTCTGTGTCCTCGATCGCGATGGAACGGTGGTGCTCGAGACTGCAGCTCCGTCATCGCCTGAAGCCATCGCAGCGGCCTTGTCTGCGGCTCCAGTTTGCTCGCGCGTGGTCTTTAAGACCGGACGCATGGCGCCGATGCTGCACCACGGCTTGGCCGAGCTTGGCGTACCCGTCGTCTGTATCGAGAGCCGGCAGGCCTATCAGGCACTGAAGACGCTGGCGACGCACAAGACGGACCGCAATGATGCGCGCGGGTTGGCGCATCTCGCGCGGACAGGCTTCTTCAAGCCCGTGTATGTGAAGTCGCTGCCGGCCCACGCGGTGCGCGCGTTGGTCATGGCACGCAAGAAGCTCGTTGGTCAGCGTGTTATGCTGGAGAACCAGATCCGCGGGCTGGCCGTCGTCTTTGGCGCGCGCTTGCCGCGCGGGCTGAGCCCCGCGTTTGTCCAGCAAGTGCTGGCCATGAGCGATGGGGTCCAAGGTCTCTCCGGCGCGATGCGCGGCCTGGTCGCCGCCCGCGCAGCCGTCCTCGAGGCCATCGCGGCTATCGACACCGACATCCGCAAGCTGGTTCGCGCTTCTGACGCATGCCGGCGGTTGATGGCGATCCCAGGCGTCGGTCCGCTCACCGCGCTCGCCTTTACGGCGGCCATCGACGATCCCGAACGCTTCCGACGATCACGCGATGTCGGCGCCTATTTCGGTCTCGTCCCGCGGCGCTACCAGTCGGGAGAGATCGACTACGTCGGCAGCATCTCGAAAGTCGGCGATCGGCGCGTCCGCACGCTGCTCTATGAAGCGGCCAACGTCATGCTCACGCGCTACAAGGGACCGCTGAAGCTGAAAGACTGGGCCATCGCCATCGCGAAGCGCACGTCGATGCGCAAGGCGCGGATCGCACTCGCCAGGCGGCTCGCCGTCATCATGCACGCCATGCTGCGCGACCGCACCGAGTTCCAACCCGCCTGAGCAGCAGCGACGAGACAGGAGGCCGAACCGAGCTCCCGAGCGGGAGCGACGCCCCAGGGAGGGAGCGGATGATGGCGTGAATTCCGTAGCATGCGGCCGGCGGCGCCGACCGACTGCGTTTTCAACCTCGCCACTCCGCAACCAGCTCACCCCATCAAGCGCCTCTGAGCGCGCAGAGAACGCAGACACCTGAAGGCGGCGCAACGCTCATATCGAATGGGAAGCCCTTGACCCATTAGAGAACAGATCTTCAAAGTCGCCCTCGATCTGATCTCTGCGGATCGACTTCCTCTGCAATACACTTTCGCTCTGACCAGTCGAACAATGCCCGGCTCGTACCTTCGGGCCCGTTGTCCAGGACAATCTCCTCTGGCAGGCCGAGCCCCTCGCCCAGTTCGTCGAGGAAGCGGGCGACCCTGGCGCCGGAGATCGAGAGGTCTACGATCTGACCAGGGCAAAAGCGGCTGTGGTCGTCAACGATGTTGAGCACCCGGAACCGGCGATAGGCCGCCAACTGATCGCTCATGAAGTCGAGCGACCAGCGCTGCATCGGCCGCTCCGGCTACTGAGGCGCGATCCGATCCCGACGGGGCAGCTTGCGCCGCTTCTTTGTCCGCACCTGCAAGCCTTCGGCATTGTAGAGCCGCCAGGTGCGCTTGCGGTTCCTCACCAACCCTTCCCGACGCAGCATCGCGTGCAGACGCAGATAGCCATAGCGCCGGTTCTCCGAAGTCAGGGCTGGCATTCGCTCAAGGACAGGGCCATCGTTGCGGGCGACGGGGCGATACTGCCGCACAGAGCGTGAGGGCCCCCCGATTCGGCAGCTTCGCCGCTCGCTCAGACCGAGTTCGGTTACCAGGAAGCCCACGGCTCTGCGCTTCGCCATTGGCGTCACCAGTTTTTTTGCCGGTAGCTCTTTCATGGCGGACATGTCGAGCATCTGGTCGGCGACGATCCGCTTCAGCCGTGCGTTCTCGCCCTCGAGATCGTGGAACTTTCTGGCGTTCGAAGCCTCCATGCCCCCAAACTTCTTCCGCCAGGCATAGAACGTGACGCTCGAGATTCCGTGTCGGCGGCAGAGCTCGTCGACCTTCGCTCCGTTCGCCGTGGCGCTCGAACCCGTGGCGCGCTCACGCCTCACCGTTCTCCTTGATCACGGCGATGATCTGCTCGTCGCTGAACCGGCTGCGCTTCGCGGGACATCCTCCTTCGTCCATTCAAAGGTGAAAAATCCCAGCCCGCAATGGCCCGGATCACGGAGAGAAGGTCACTCCGCTCGCTCGCCGGTCATTATGCGGCGCAGTTGAAGGAGCGGCCATTCGCTGCGTTCGCGCCCAATGAGCGAGGCAGAAAGAGGGAAGCTCCGCGAGGAGCCCCCGTCCACTGCTCGACCGCTTGGCGGCCCTTAGCGAGCAGCCTATGGGAGAGGGCAACCTCCGCTGCGGGATGGCCTTGCCCTCCTACGAGGATGACGAAGTAACGTTCAGTCTAGGTCGCGAACCTTGTTGGTCCGGCGGGGAGAGTAGCCCCAGACCACGAATCG
The DNA here is from genome assembly GCA_039026635.1 of Pseudomonadota bacterium. Classification (GTDB taxonomy): domain Bacteria; phylum Pseudomonadota; class Alphaproteobacteria; order Rhodobacterales; family Rhodobacteraceae; genus Thermohalobaculum. The sequence goes on along the minus strand of JBCCLX010000009.1, from coordinate 20,065 downwards.
TCGGCTGGATCGACATGAGCTGGGTCGACCGTGGCAGGACCTGCTGGCAAGCGCCATGTCATAGAAAACGATGAGCCATTTCAACGCCATCCTGACCAAGATCGCGTCTTCAACGGGCCGCTGACAGCGTCCCGCCGTCGCGCGGCGGGACGCACGGGCAAAACGCGGCGGCTCAGGCTTTGGCCAGCCCCGCTATGAAGGCGGTTGTGCTGTCCTGTGTGATGATGTCGAAGCATCCGAGCGACTTGGCGTCGAGTCGACTGAGATAAGCCAGAGCACGTTTGGGGTCGGGCGCGCACCTTATGACGCGACCGTCATGGAGCCGATAATACGGCCGCAACGCATCGAAACCCGCAGCGCGGAGGATCCCTGCGGCAACCGGGTCGCGGACCGTCGCCTTCTTGTGAAGTCGCCTTTCCGCGATCTCGAGCAGGCGCTCGCCCGTGCGCGCAAGCCACCCCGCGCCGCCCGAGCCGAGATATACGCCGGCGTCCCAGTCGAGTAGATCGAGCGCCTCCCGATCCTCCTCGACTGTGCGTGGCGGCGCGACTCGGAGACGTAGCGGCTCGGACATAGCGATGCGCTCGAAACGCTGGTCTCTTTCAGGCAGGCGCAGGACGGCCGTGACGCGGTAGCTGCCCGGCTCGGCGAAGGCAAAACCGGCGGAGCCGAAGCTCAGCTGCAGGTTCTGCTCAAGCGCCCCGCTGGGCGGCAGCGTCACGATCGAGCGCCGGTCGTCGAGGTCGAAGCAGCGATGCGCGACCGGGTGAAAAGCATGCGGCGCCAGTCGACGGCGGCCCATCCTCTCGCGCTCGATCATGATCTCGAGGAAGCCGGCCTTTACGTCCAGCAGGAACTCGGGCAAGGCCTGCGGGCTACCCGTTCTGTTGACGAGCCTGACACCCAGGATTACCTGCTGCGCGAACTCGAAGACGGGCCCGGCGACAGGAGGCAGAAGCCCGAGTTCCCAGCCTGGCAGCGGATGCTCGGGCAGGTAGGGCGAGTAGCCGCCATCACCGTCTGCCCAGTATCGCGCGCTGTGGAACGGGTCGCCGCCCGGCGTGACGGCCGAAAGCGGGCCGTGGCGCAGAAACGCCACCTCATCGGGATCGAAGGCAAAGCGGAAGTCACGCCAAAACTGCTCGACCCGCTGACCGCCCCGATAGCGCCAATCGTAGTTCATCGGCGAGAGGCTGTCGGCCCGGCCGACTTCGCGCTCGAAGCGGTGCGCGAGGTTCAGTGCATGGCCCGCCTCGTGCACCGCCGTCTGCAGGAGCTTGGTATCTCGCCGGCCAGCCGGCACGCGCTCGGCGATCGCCCCGGCGAAGACAGCGAACCCCTGACGGGGGAGCGCGTCGCGGTGGTCGAACATCACGCCGAGCAGTCCGCGGCGGTTCGATCGCGAGAGCCATAGCATCCGCAGCGCGAAGCCCGAGGCGTTGAGATCGCTCTGGGCCAGGTCATGCATGAGCGTGTCGAGTTGCTTCTCGCTCCAGCCCTCCTCGGGCGCCACGGGGACGACATCGTTGCGGCCGGCCTGCTCGATCTCATAGCCGGCGGCGGCGAAGACGCTTTCCATTGTGTACTGTCGGCCGTTGATCGCCGTGGCTGGCAGTGGGGCGACGCCCTCTTCGGTCTCGACCTCGAGCCCGAGCGTCCTTAGCGCGTTGCCTTCGTGCTCGAGCGCCATCATGATCGGGCGGTTGAAGGGCATGCCGTCGAGCTTCGCGGTGAAGACGATATCTGCTAGCAGCCCGGCCGATGTGGCCGTGAGCGTGATTTCGCCCTCTGAGTGCGCGCCGAAACGGTCCTCGGCGATCAGTGGGATGGCGATGCCGCCAGCCAGCACCGCGCCAGGTGCGGACTTGAACGACACCGTCCAGGTCCGCTCGCGCTCGCCAAGGCGGAAGAGATCGCCACTGACGACGCCCGCCCCCTCCGCATCGAGGCGGAGCGTGAGCTCGGCCATTCTGTCTGCCCCTCCGTAGCGGCCGGGCCTAGGTAACGGCGCGGCATCCGTCAACGGTGCCGGCAGGGTGCGCGGCCATAGCACGACCGGCGGTGCCGTCTCCTTGCCGGCAGGCGCCGGCGTTGCCGCCATCCAGGCCGGGGTGGGCGGATGGGTCGGCGGCGGCGCGATTGTTGCCACGATCGGCCGCGCCGCACCAGTCATGTCGCCGGGGGCGGCGGGGTCGGTCAACGATCGTCGGGCCGCGAGGCTTGGGGCTTGAGTATCGGTCATGGTCGGCTCCCTCAACGGACTGAGGCTACGGCGGTCAGCGCATCTTCGGCGGCGCTGCAGCGCCGGGCGATTTCCGTAGTGTCGGCCGAGATTGGGACCGCGTTGATCAGCGCCTCGGCTATCGGTGCCGCCACCCCGACGCCACGATAGGCGTTGTTCAGCGCACGGAGGCTCTTGCGCGCCTTGTTGGCCGTGGCCGCCGTTGGGCCTGTCACGCAGGCGGCGACATCGCCGATGGCGGCCACGAGGGCGTCATCGGCCGCTGTCTGCGCCGCGACCCGTGCCGTCGCTGCCTCCTGGGCGCGCTGGGCGCGAAGCTCCGGATCGATCAGCCCGGTCAGCGTGTTCGCGACCTGATCGTCCACACCGTCATCAAAGACCGCGGTGAGGAACTGCAGCGCCGCGTTGGCCTCGCGCACCTCGGTCACGAGGGCGCGCAGCGTATAGGGCCGCACATCCGCCGCGATCGGGAAGCTGAAGTACTCGGACTGACGCGGCGGATGCAGCAGGATCGCGTTCGCCAGCGCCTTGTCGACCGATGCCGGCACGCTCGGGCTCATCGCCGAGACGGCGACCGCGTCATCCTCGCTCTCATCGCCGTCACCCAGTGTCCCGCGGGCCGAGGGTGCGGGCGCGGTTGTGTCCCCGCTCGATGCGGGCGCGGTGTCGTGTGGGCAGAAGTTGCCGCCGAAACTGGCGTAACCCAGCGCCTGCGCTGCCTCCTCCAGTTCTTTATACTTCGGATCCCCGCTGTCGAATGTGACTGAGCCGGGCGTCACGATGGTCGGTACGGGCTGGTAGCAGCGGCCCCGGCGGCTCTCGAGCCGGCCGAGATCGACTGTCGCGCCGCCGCCGCTCAGCGTCACGCTGGGCCCGGCCTTGCCGTCGACAGGCTGGACGGCAAGGCTGAGCGTCAGGAAGCGCGTCCTGGTGGGGTTGAGGAGCTCGGTGACCAGCGGATCGTCGAGCCAGGCGTAGAGCGGCGTTATCGCGGCGAGGCCACCGTCGCTGCTGCGCGTCAGCAGACCTTCGAAAAAGAAATCCGGACGGGCGGCGAGCCTCAGGCCCGACCGCTCGTAGAGGTTGGTCGCGATATCGGCCGGGATGATCCCCTCGCCGTCCTCCCAGCTGCCCGCGGCCGCGGTCGCTGCCGAGACCGGGCCGCGCGTACCGCGATGGATCCAGCCGCGGACCACCTGCACGCAGCTGCCGGCAGGCACCGTGCTTCGCGAGAACTCGGCATTGCGCTGGGTCAGTACCTTCTCGACACGCTCGTCGCCGGCGGCCTTCAGCGCCTTGCCGAACCGGTCGACGGCCTGCTTGACGCCGGCCGCAATGACGCTGCTAAGAAGCGCGCCGGCCAGCGCGCTCTCGGCCTTGCCGATGCTCGAGCACTGGCCGATCGCGACCTCGGTGGCGTAGTAGACGTCGCTGTCGGCAAGGCCGTCGGGGCGGGACTGGTTGACGGCGTTCGAGGTGCAGCCTGCCAGCGACGCTGCGATTAGCACGGTAAGAATCTGTCTCGACATGGTAGTGTCCTTTCAGGGAAATTGGCGCGCCGCCTCGATCACGTTCCGAGCGTAGGTGCCGAACGCGAGGCTGAGCGCGAGGTTGACGCCCGAGGCGCCGATCCAAGCCCGGCTATCGCCGTAGCCGCCGACATGGAGACCGAGGACCTCGGCATCGCCGCCAGGCAGGAGGGCGATCACGGGACCGCCGCTATGGGCGTCGTCGCTGTCGCAGCTGTGCGGCAGATGCGCCGATGTCGGCTCGGCGATGCCCTGGCCCAGGACCATCTCGAAGCCTTCGGCGTGAGGATGGCCAACCAGCGTCACCTCACGCCGCCCGCCGGTGCCGTTTACCCTGAGCGCGGTGCGGCCGACCGGTGCCGACGTGAAGAGGATGAGAATGTCCCGCGGACTGGCGTCGCGCCGATCCCATCCGTCGTTGCCGAGCGGGTAGGCGTTGGTGATCGAGACAGGGACTGGCGCACCGGGGAACAGCGCATCGACCCCGCCGCTGTCAATTACGCCATGGGCACAGGTCGCGATCATGTCAGGTCCGATCAGCCAGCCGGTCGCGATCGTGCGTCCGCTCGAGCGCTGGCGGAGCGCGCAGATGGCCCCGAGCACCCAGCCATGCGGTCCAGCGAAGTCGGTGGCTGTGACGTAGCGCCATTGCGGTGGTCGGCCGAAGTCTTCGGTTAGCATTGTCACCTCCTAGGGTCTGGGCCGGCCGTGCCAGCGTCGGTTAGTGCGCGCCGCGGCGCGCACTGGGACATCCGGCATCGCGGATGACATCGGGGCGGATCGCCCCGCGGGGCCCTCAGCCGCCCCGGCAAGAGCAAGCCGTGGGGTGGGCAGGGTCAGGCGCCGCGGCAACCGACCGGGGCCACAGCGCCTGCAGTCTAGGTCAGGTCGGCAGCGAGGCCTGCCGGATCGACCAGCCGCACGACCTCGTCGCGCGAGCCCGGCGGCATCAGGTAGCCTGCGAGCGCGGTCACGATCACGGTCACGGCGCCGACGAGTTCAGGCGTTGGCTCAGGTCCGCCAAGCATCTGCGAGGCTAGGACCAGCACCTGCACAACCAAGGCGGCGCCGGACGCGGCCATGACCTTGCTGGCGGGCCGCTTGGAGCGCATGCGCATGGCATGCGGGGTTGCGGCCAGCGAAGCGGCGGGCATGGGCGATGCTGTGGAACGAGTTGGCACGGTCTGGCTCATCACAGGCCTCCGATGGGGTTGATGTCGTCGACAAAGCGGAGCAGGTCGGCCATTGTGAAATGGCCGTGCTGGGCCGAGGGCAGCTCAGGCATCCAATTCGCGCGCTGCCAGAGGAACGATCGACGGTCGCCGTGGACTAGGCCGAACAGCGTCTCGGCCACGATGGTTGAGCCGACCGGGCCGAGCCGGCAGCCGGCGTGGACGACCTCGGCCTCCTTCAGCACGTAGAACCATAGCGGGGTCCTGCGGTGCAGGCCGTGGGCCTCGGCCGCGGCGCCGTCGGGCCCTTGCGCAATGTCCGCGGGCGCGAGGGGTTCGACACCCATCCGCTCGGCCACGTCCTGGCCCGACGGTAGGCCCACCTGGACGCCGCGCCTCAGATTGCGGAAAGCCAGCACCGCCTCGCGCGCTGCCTCGCCCGGCAGCGTCGCAAGCGCCGGCGCCAGCTTGGCATCGAGCAGGCGCGAGGGCGCCGGCGCCACGGCGGCATCGACCTCGTGGAAGCGGCGCCAGTCGATGACCCAGTTGCCTGGTAGCTTCCGAAGCTTGCCGCCCGGCACCCCCGGATGCGGGTCGAGCGACTGGTCATCGACGAGATCGCCGAGGATCGCGCCCGACTTGCCCGTGAAGGCGAAGAATTGTTCCAGCGTCGCTTGGCCGAAGAGTCCACCATCTCGGAACACCCGATTGTAGTCATAGGTCTCGCGCACCATCGTGTGGCCGAGCCGGTAGGCCCCCGCCGCGAATTCGGCAGGCATGTATGGGTGCTTCCGGAAGCGGTAGAAGCGCCGGCCGTCTTGCTTGATGCGGCGGACCAGCCCGGGCTCGGTCAAGCGTTCGACGAAGTCGAAGAGCACGATCCATTGGTAGTGCCAGGTGACGATGCGCCGGGCCTCGTCGAACTGGTCGCTGCCCGAAAGGTCGGGCTGCGCCTCCTCCAGCCTGTCCACGACTGCGTTGTGGAACTTGAGGAAGGCCAGGTGGGTCTGGGCGACCGCAAGGTTCTCGTCGTTACGCTCGTCCCCGATCAGGGCCCGACCGGCGCGGTTGCGCGGCAGGTCGTTCGGCAGCGCCTCGTCGATACCCTGCCCGCTGCTCGGCGCGGTCAAGCCGATCAGGAACCGGTTGTCCGGCGGGTAAGCGCGGAAGCCCGGCATGGGCGGCGCGTTCCGTCGACCGAACAGGAACGGATCAATCCCGGGCCCCTCGCCATAGAGTGAATCGAGATCGAGCGCAGGGGTCCGAAAGTTCTCGGTCGCCTGCGGGTCGGCCGATTGCACGGCCAGTGGGGTCAAGTCGAGCGTGATGTCGTGGTCGACGAACTGGCCGAGATAGGTAAAGCCCGCAGGGATCGCGGGATTGTCCCCGCTCGGCGCCTGGTTCGGATCATCTGTCATGGCCTGGGCCAGCTCGAACAGTGGGTCGTCGGGCACGCGCAACGGGGGCAGGTCGGGAAACATCCGGCCGAACTTGCCCGGGTCGCCATGGCCCGAGAGCGCGTCGACGGTGTCGGCCTGAAGACCGCGGAAGCTGCGTCCGTGGGCGAAGTGATGCGTCATGGAAGTGGTCCTCGTGGAAAGGCCGGTGCGCGCAGATGCGTGGCCTGCGCCGTTCGGTCAGGGGTGAGAGAGGGCGACGGCGAGGACCGAGGGGTAGAGGCCCGTCGGCACGATCTGCTCGTCAATCGCCGTGCGCACCTGCGCCGGGGTCATGCCGACCTGGTCCGGCGTCTTGTTGTGTGTGACCATGACGACGAGCTTGAACTCGGCAGTGCCGACCTTGGGCGTCAGCGTGGTGAGCAGGTGCGCCGACACGTTGGGTATCGGCTTGTAGTCATGGGGCGGGGTCCAGGACATGGCGGTCTCTCCTCTCACGGTTCAGCCGAGGGTCGCTGCGATTCGGCACGGAGGAGCCTTTCCGCTGCCCGCTATCCCAGCGTTAGCTGATCGTGAACGGCCCGTTCTCCGCACGTCGTCGGCTGCGGCGCCCGGCCGTGCCGGCGCACGGACCGGGGGCGTTGCCGGTCGCTGAGAGGGGCCGCGCGCCGACGCGACAGCCCCGGCCGAGGACCTGGCGCCGACCGCGCTTGACCAGTGTCGGCGCTGACCACGAGCGCCCCTGGCGGCTGGAAGCCGTGCGTTGATTGTCGTTCTAGTGCCAAATCTCGCGATCACCGCACTTAGTGATTGGCAGCGAACCGATCTCTGGTAGAATCGAAAGAGCTTTTTTGAATTTCAGATTATGAGTGACCTGGTAGAATGCTCTCGCCACTTAAATCGGATCACCTGTATTTTCAGCTTTTTGGCTCTTTCGAAGTGGTCACAGGCACCGGTCTTGTCGTCACACCGAAAAGCAAGAAGGCCTGCGCCATCCTCGCGATGCTGGTGCTGTCGCCGGGCGGCAGTCGGCCGCGACGATGGCTGCAGGACAAGCTGTGGAGCGCCAGCGACGAGGAGAAGGGCGCCGCCTCGCTCCGCCAGGCGCTCATCGCCTGCCGCAAGGCGATGGCCCCCCTGCCGGACCTCCTGGTCGCCGATCGGGAGACGGTGCGACTGGATCTTCGCTTCGTGCGCACGAACATCGAGGCTGATGCCCGCGACGAACTGACCTGCGGCAGCGCGCTTGAACTGCTCGAGGGCTTTCCCTTCCTCGATGAGGAGTTCGAGGACTGGCTCCGCCTTGAGCGGGCGCATTGGGTCGAGCGGCTCGAACGTCGCCCTGCTTTTCCTGTTGCTGCGACTGCCCGACCCGCGCGCGCCGGCCCGATCGCGATGCCGGGTGCTCCCCCGGCGCACCACCGCGTCGTCGTCAGCCTCTGGCCGAACGCAACGTCGGCCGAGGACGGGCTCGCGTCCGTCGCCGCGGATCTCGTCGGCGGACAGCTCGCGCAGTGCCTGACGGAGACTGAGCTCGTCCGGGTGCTCGACAATCGCGCCGGCGGCCGGACCGGCGACGGCCAGGACTGCCCGGACACCATCGACATGGCCGTTAGGTTCGTCGGCGTCTCGCAAGGCGGACGGCTAGTGCTGCGTATCGTCGCCTGCGCCGCGTCCACGGGCGAGATGAGTTGGAGCGGCGAGATCGTCGCCGAGGCCGCCCAGATGATCGAGCCGCTTCCGGGCCCGATCGCCGAATTCGTCGCCCGCGCGCGAGACGGCATCCTGGCCGCTGCGCTCTCGAGGGACGGCGCCGAGGCAGCCGTGGCCTCGCGCATGCGCGCCAGCGCCGAGCAGCAGCTGCTCGACCTCTCGGACGCCAACCTATCGCGCGTCGAAGCGCTGCTCGAGCAGTCCTATCGCCTTGACCCCAGCGCGGCGACGCTGGCTTGGCTTTCCTCGGTCAGCGCATTCCGGTTCGGCGAGCGCCACACCGACAGGGCCTTCCTGGCAGAGCAGGCGCGCGGACGGATGGCGTTGGCGCTGGAAGGCGGGGCTCAGAATGCCCAGGTGCTGGCGCTGGCCGCGCATGTTGAGGCCTTCGTGTTCCGCGACCTCGATCGCGCCGCGGAGCTGTCGGAGCGGGCGATCTGCATCAACCCACGCAATCCAGTCTGCTGGGACAGCGCCGCGCTCATTGCCTCCTACCGCGACGCGCCGCAGGAGGCGATGTCCGCCGCCTGTCGGGCGCTGACGCTCGGCTGGCACAGCCCGAACCGCATGCTCTACGAGAGCGGCGCTTGCATCAGCTTCGTCGCCGCGCAGGACTTTGAGGCGGGCATCCGGCACGGGGAGACAGTGCTGGCCGCCAATCCCACCTTCAAGCCGATGCTGCGTTACCTTGCCGGCGCGCATGGCCATCTCGGTCGGCGCGGCCGCGCCGTCGAGCTAATGGAGCGGCTGCGGGTCCTAGAGCCCGATTTTGATCCCGGTCTCATCGCGGAGCCCGGCTACCCAATCACCAACAGGCGTATCGCGCGTCTCTTGCAGGACGGCATGCGAGCCGTCTGAGCCCGAGCGATGGAAGGAGCAGCATCGATGTTGGACGACAGGGCGAAACACCTGCAGAATCACCAGTACTTCCTGCGCGGCGAGATCCTGACGCGTTCGCGCCGCATCCATCTCTACCAGGTCGCGGCCGGTGCCGATCCGACCGACAAACATTCCCCACTCGAGCCCCTGCTTGATCAGGCGGAACTCGTGGAGGTGCTGAAGAGTGCGCTCAGCATCCAACTCGTGGACGACGAAAAGGACAGCGAAGACGGTGTCTATCGGAAACTCGCGAGCGCTCTCCTTGGTGTTGAGGAGGGGAGGGCGAAGACCACAAGCATAGGCCTCGGCGGACCCGGTATCGACGGTGGAAGGGTCGGGCGTGGCGGACGGGTCGGGCGTGGCGGACGCGGTGGCCGTGGCGGACGCGGTGGTCGTGGTGGACGCGGTGGCCGTGGCGGGCGTGGCGAGGGTTTTGGCGGGGTCGACGTGATCAACGACCAGCTGCCACCGTGGATGTCGATCCGCGACCTGCACCGGCTCGGCCACAGAAAACGCAACCGTCGCAAAGGCGCACTTTGGGAGAATCTCGAGATCCCCGCGCCGCCCGGCCCGCAGGAAAGCCGCGAGGAGGCAGCCGAGCTGCTTTTCCTCCAGGCCGCCCTGGAGAAAGACGAGCTCCGCCAAGCCGAGATAGTCCGCCAGTCCACCTTCGAGCTGAAGGACTACCTCGAGCCGCTCGGCATCGAGAGCCAGGGCGGGTTCCCGGCGACCGTCTCTCTGATCGTCTCGGTGCTGCGCATCTCCGAGATGGTCGGCCTTGCCTACAAGGACCTGTTCAACCGGCCGAGGCCCAACCTCATTGAGCCGCGGCTGCGCCCCTTCCTGACAGTCCCGGCGCATGCCTCCTACCCGTCGAACCACGCCTTCCAGTCTTTCTGCGTCTTCCACGTCATGGAGCGTGTGGTGCCAGAGCATCCGAGCATGCCCGATCTCTACCGCCGCTGTCGGCGCATCGCCGAGAACCGCGAATACGCGGGCCTGCACTACCCCTCCGACACCGAGATCGGCCACCGTCTGGCCCGTCGCCTCATCCCCTATCTCGTCGAAGCAATGGACGAGGAGCTGCATTTCGCTCAGCTCGAATGGTACTCGTGAAGGACATTTCACCATGGATATGAAAACCGTGCGCCGGGACGACAAGGGCCCGAAAGATCACGAAGGGCGCGAGAACTACGATCCTTACCCGCATCTGTGGCATCTCTTCGCACTGAACGTGCTGAGCGGTGACGGCTTCTCCGCCGAAGACGCGCATATCAAGATAACCGGCTCGGTCTGGGAGCGCACCGACGGACAGGGGGCCACGATCGCGCTGATCGACACTGGGGTCGACTACCGTCACCCGAACCTGCTCCCCGATGGCGATGGTAAGTCGAACAAGATCGACCTGGAGAACGCCGTCGACTTCGCGACCCACCCCTTCGGCGCAATGCGCATTATCCGGGATAGGAAAGAGAAGGGCGGGCGAGGCAAGAGAAACGAGTCCAAGAAGCAGGAGGTCGGCGGCGAGGACGAGGAAGACAGCAATCCGCACCTCGGTGGCGAGCAGGATGCCGAGTGCTGCATTCTGAGGCCCGAGGACTGGGACAACCTGAAGGCGCATCTCGCCGACATCGACGCCGAGCCGGGGGTCGTGGCCTGCGCGCAGGCGCTCAGCATCGGCACGGGCGTCCAGCGCGACGTGAGGGACTACCTCGACCTTTACTCCGGGCACGGCACTGCCTGCGCCGGGCTCGCCGTGGCGGACACGAAGGTCCCCGCCGGCACGACCCATGCGATCAGTGACGAGACCGGCAGCGGCCCAATCACGTATTTCGGTGTCGCACCCGGCGCGAAGTTGCTGCCGATCAACACCTCGATCGATGCCGATCCAAAGCAGCTTGTCATGGCGCTGATCTACGCGCTGTCGCAGAGGGTCGACGTGATCCTCATGCCGCGCACGGCCTCGGACCCCATCGCAGCCTACCCAGAGACGCCGGACGACTTCGCCTGGCCCGAGAGCCGCGAGGAACGTTCGGACGAGAGCCGCGCCGCCTGGCGCCTCTTCCGCGAGACGCTGCTCTGGGTCAGCCGGCAGATCCCCGTCATCTGCGGCAGCGGCAATGGCTCACTGCAACGGCTGAGCTATCCGGCTCACCTTGCAGCGATTGGCGAGAACGGCATCGTCGCCGTGGGCGCCTTGAGCTACAAGGCGCGGCGGTCGGGCTATTCGAGCTATGGTCAGGGCCTTACGCTGGTAGCGCCCTCGGACGATGGCGAGGTGCTCAATCGCCACGAAATGCGGCTGGACGAGCAGGACCCTGCCTTCCTGCATCACAACTTCCGTACGGTCTGGGGCGAGCCCAATCCCGGCATCCGCGAGGTGGTGGACTACAGCCCCCAGTCGATCCTGACGATCGACGTGGCAGGACCGCGCGGCTACGAGCCCGGGAGTCAGCAGTCGGAACGGGACGGCGCGCTGATCGACCTCGACCGTGCCGCGATGTACACCACTTTCGGCGGCACCTCCGCGGCTGCGGCCATGGTCGCTGGCGCCGTGGCTCTCTACGCGGCGCTCGAGAAGCAGCTCGAGGACGCATGCGCGACGTCCCAGTATGCAACCGGAGACGGTCCCGACGCCGCCAATTCCAAGGACGCCCCCGACCTCACGCGCGGCGCCGCGATCAAGCGCAAGCTCAGGCGCGCCTGCGTGACGAGCTTCCACTGGCCCTGGGCGGCCGAGGAACTCAGGCTCACGCCCGACCCAGTGAACGGCCCGAGCGACGACTACATGGGAAGCCAGTTCGGCAGCGGCCTTCTCGACGTGTCTCGGTTTCTCGATAGCGTGGGCCAGCCTGCCACTGGCGAGGAGATGGGCGTGTCGAAAGGCCCGGCGCGTTAGCGGTGGGTTTCCGCAGCGCTCACGCCGCCCTGCTAGACCGTTCTCCATCGACCGTTTCGCCGCGTTCCCCACCGGGCAGGCGCGGTGCCGATGGAGACCCTGCGACGTGCCAACGATCCTGACCGCCGCCCAACGATCCGCCCTCCTCGCCGACTGCGAGACACCCGGCCCCGGCATCCGCCCGCACGAGCGGCGCCTACTGCTCGAGGCACCGCAGATCGCCGATTATCGCCTCGACATCCTCAAGGAGGCGCGCATTGCCAATCTACCACCGGCTGATGGCCAGCCACCTTGCCTTGTAATCGTCCTGCCTCACGATCCCTTCGCCACTGGAATCGGTGCCTACTCTGTGGACTTGATCGAACGTCGGCCCGACGGACGCGTTGCCCACTGCGGCTGGATCATTGGCGACCGCATCTGGACCGAAGCCCCTGCGGGGGGCAGGCGCTGCCGCATCCTCGCCCGAATCGGCGAAGAGGTCGTCACCTATGGGTATGACTTGGCCAACGGGCGCTACCTGCCGCTCGGCAGCGATTGGGCCCGCCGCATCGGCAGAGCAACCGAGACGCTTCGGGCGGAGAGCGACAACGGGCGGCGAAGACTGCCCCGCCCGGCTTGGTCCGGGCATCTACGCGAAGACGAAGGCTCCTAGGTCTTCAGTTCCAGTGTGTGAGGACTGATCGTTTTGGCGTCATGCGAAGGAGGAGTTGTTGGCCGGGTCCTCAGCGGAAGCGCCGCAACGTTGCGGACTGTCCAAGCAACCGACGTCGACATGCTTGTCGATCAGCAGGGCGAGGCCTGCTCTGCCCCCCCGATGATCATCCAGCTGAAGCGGATTCGGCGCTTCACTGTGGCGCTCTGGCGCCGATGGAGCAAAGGGCGGCTGGCCGAGCGCATCCACGACGCGGAGCGGGCCGCCCGTTGCGGTGAGCCGGGCGGCATCGGCTGCCTGCGTCTGGTAGCCGATCGCTGAGTGCGGCCGACGGTGGTTGTAGTCGGTGACCCATCGGGCGAGGTGCTCGCGAGCCGCGTCGAGGCTGAAGAACAGCGTCTCGTTGAGCAGCTCGTCACGCATCCGGGCGTTGAACGCCTCGCAGATGCCGTTTTGCTGCGGCTTTCCGGGGGCTATGAAGTGCCAGGCAACGCTGGCCGACTGGGTCCAGGCTAGCATGGCGTTCGAGGTGAACTCCGTGCCGTGATCGGAGACGATCAGTTCGGGCTTGCCCCTCCTGGCCACGATGACCTCGACCTCCCGTGCGACGCGGCGACCAGAGATCGAGGTGTCGACGATGGCCGCCAGGCACTCCTTGGTCACGTCATCGATGACGTTCAGGATGCGAAGACGACGACCACTGACAAGCTGATCATGCACGAAGTCAACCGACCAGCGGGCATTCGGCCTTGCCTCCACGAGCATCAGAGCCGGTGTCCCTGTTGCCTTCTTGCGCCCGCGCCGGCGACGTCAGGTGAGCTGCTCTTCGCGATAAAGCAGCTCGGTCTTGTTGCGGTTCACGACCCGCCCCTGCTGGCGCAGCAGAACATGCAGCCGCCAATAGCCGAACCGCCGACGCTCGCCCGCCAGAACCTGCATCCGCTCCCTTAGCGCTGCGTCATCGGGGCGGCGGCTGCGATAGCGGATCATTGTCCGGTCCGCGCCGACCAAGTGGCACGCCCGCCGCTCGCTCATCTCGTGGTTCTGCACGAGAAGAGCCACCGCGGTCCGCTTGGCAGCGGGCGTCACCACTTTCGGCCGACAAGGTCTCGCAACCCTGCATTGTCCAGCATGGCGTCGGCGTAGAGCCGCTTGAGCTTGGCGTTCTCGTCCTCGAGCGCCTTCAACCGTTTGGCGTCCGACGGCTTCATGCCCCCGTATTTGGCTTTCCAGGCATAGAATGTGGCGATTGAAATGCCGTGCCGCCGGCACACATCCGCAGTCTTCGCGCCCGCCTCCAGCTCCCGCAGGATCACAACGACCTGCTCCTCCGTGAACTTCGATCGCTTCATCGTCCAGTTCTCTCGCTCGACCAGACTCTAACCTCAGATGGAGGAAATCTCGGGGGTCAGAGCAGGGCCATGCTGGGTTTGGTCATCGGCGGCAACGCGCTGGCCCTCATGGAGTTCGAAGGGGACCGTGGCCCCAGTAGGGCCGCGTAAGCCCCGAAAGAACCTCGACCGTGCGCCCCGTCACCCGAACCCATAGCTTCTGCTTCAGAAGGGTATGGGGGACCGAGTATTAGTGCTTGGCAGTCGCGACCTATTAGTCGAGCCCGAAACGGCTGCTGGACCCATTCGGCGTACTCGTAGGGTGTAGCGGACAGCGGCTTCAGCGCCGACAGGTCGAGCGTCTCGAACAGGTGCCGCCGGCTGGCGCCCAGGTGCCTGGTGACCTCGCCGTTGAAGCGCTCGAGCAGCGCCCGAATCGCCGCGTTCAGCTCGGCCAGGGAAGAGAACTGTCGCGCCCGCTACCGTGCTACGATCCAGCGCTGCACTAGCTGGACGCCGACCTCCACCTTCGCGTTCACCATCGGGCTCGAACCGATGGTGCCTTCGATGGCTCACCCCGCGATCGGTACGAGCGCGCCGGAAGGATGAGCTTGCCTCCTGATGCCGGACTGGGCGGTACAGTACCCTCAGGACGGAGTATCAGGGATGAGCAAGCAACCGAGGCGGCGCTTCACGCCGGAGTTCAAGGAACTGGCTGTGGCGCGTTTGTCGGCTCCCGGCGGGACGCAGAGCAGCGTGGCGAAGGAGCTGGGCGTGACACTGACACAGTTGAAGACATGGCGGCTTGAGTTGGAAGCCGCGGGCTCTGTGGAGGCCGTTCGCCGTCAGCAGGCCGAGGCGACGGAGCTGTCCGATCTTCGGCGCGAGAACCGTCGACTGAAGGAAGAGCTGGAGGTGATGCGGGAAGGTGGGCCAGTGTAGGCGGTCGCCATCCCGAGCGCCATCGGTCCGAGCGACGATGGCGACGGTTCAAGCCCACTGGCGAGCGCTTTTTTCGGCGCAATGGGCGGCGAAGACATGAAAGCGAAGCTCACCTTCATCGCCGCCCATGCCGCTCAGCACTCCATCCGACTGATGTGCCGCGTGCTGTCGGTCAGCCCGAGCTGGTTCCCTGCCTGGCGCGTTGGCGCGCCGAAGCGGGCAGCACGCCATGCAGTCCGTGATGCGTTGGCCGCCCGGATCCGGGAGATCTTCGAACAGAGCAAGCGGCGCTATGGTGCGCCACGCATCCATGCCGAGTTAGTGGCCCAAGGGGTGCGGATCGCTCGGAGTTGGAGGGGTCACAAATCCGTCCAGTGGACGGATTTGCCCGACAACAGTGGCCAAGATCATGAAACAGAATGGTATCCGCCCGCCACGCCGTCGCCGGCGCATCCCTCGCATCACCGACAGCAGGCACAAGCTTGGCATCGCGCCGAACCTGCTGAAGCGTGATTTCCACGCCGAGGCGCCCGACCGGATCTGGCTGGCCGATATCAGCTATGTGCCGACCGATGAGGGCTGGCGTCCGCCATGGTCCTCGGACCGATGGCGGACGCGACCATGGAAATCGTTGGTTGGGCCATGTCCGACAGCCTGAAGAAGGGCCTGGCGATCGACGCCACGCGCATGGCGCTGCAGAACCGGCGGCCGGCATCGGGGCTGATCTGTCACTCGGATCGAGGCGTCCAATACGCCAGCAAAGACTACCGGAGGCTTCTGAAGGTCAATGGCGCCAAGGCGTCGACGAGCGGCAAAGGAAGCTGTCTCGATAACGCGCCGATGGGGAGCTTCTTCAGCTCACTCAAAACCGAGATGGTCCACCGCGCCCATTTCCGCACCCGACGCGACGCCAAGGCCGCGCTCTTCGAATACATCGCCATCTTCTACAATCGACAACGCCGACACTCCCGCATCGGCTACCGGACGCCAGAGAAGGCCAGAATCGACATGACCCGCGCCGACGCAGCATAGTGACCATCCGCCCAGTCCGGTTCCAGGGCGCAAGCTCATCGTCGTTTTCGACGATCTGCCGGCGCACAAACCTGCCGCCGTGGCCGAGGCCATCGAGGACGCAGGCGCCCGACTTCTCTTCCTTCCCCCCTACAACCCGGATTTCAACCCGATCGAACTGGCCTTATCAAAGCTCAAGGCCTGTCTCTCGAAACAGGCCGCGCGGCCCAAGTAAGCCCTCGATGCCGCCATCGCAACCGGCATCGACCGCATCACAGCAGCCGACGCCCGAGCCTTCTTCCCTGCCGCAGCCTATGAGCCAGAATGATCGGAATCCGCTCTCGCGGGCCGCGGAACTTCTTGCCTGGAATGCGCGCGCGGTGCCATCCGGCCTCGACATTGGTCCGCCGATGGAGCGGTCGACGCAGGTGGTCGGAGGGACCGTTGTGGTGCCTCTGGGCGTGCTTAAGTGGTGGTGTGAGGTTGGGCCGTCCGGGTTTCGAAGGCTGGTAGGCGGACTGTGAACCGAGCACCGCCCGTCGGTGCGTCGCCGATCTCGACCGTTCCGCCATGGGCCTCGACCAGACTGCGCACGACGGCGAGACCGAGACCGGCGCCGCCTGTGCGCCGCGCACGGGAGGTCTCCGCTCGCGTAAAGGGTTCGAGGAGCAGGCTGCGGTCCTCAGGCGGGATGCCGGGGCCTTCGTCGTCGACCTGGAGCGTGATGTCTGGCGGTGAGACGGTCAGCGTCAAATGCGCGCGATGCCCGTAGCGGAGCGCGTTCTCCACGAGATTGGCGAGGATCCGCCGTAGGGCCAGACGGTCGCCGAGGACAACTGCCTCCCTCGGCATACCGGTCACGGTCACCACAACGGGCGCGATGGGGGCGCCCGCGGCCTGACGGTCCGCCACGTCACTCGCGACGATGGCAGCCAGATCGACGAGCTCTTGATCGAGCTCGCTGGCGCCGGCGCGGCTTGCCAGGAGCGCGTCGTCGAGGAGCGCCACCATATCCGCGATATCGGCCGCCGCGCGCGCACGTTCCGCCTCATCGGCGATCTGATCGGTCCTCAGCCGCAGCCGGGTCGCGAAACTGCGCAGATCGTGTTGGATCCCGCCGACAAGCGCCATCCGCGCCCGGATCAGCGTGGCGAGCCGCCGCTGGAGGCGCTCGAAGGCGGAGATCAGCGAATGGACCTCCGGCGAGCGGGCCCTGATGGGCGGCAGCGTCGTCTCCGCTGTGGGGTCGAGATCATCGACCGCCTCGGCAAGCTGCGAGAGAGGGCCGAACTCGCGGTGCAGAAGGACGAGGGCGACGAGCGAGATCAGGACGCCGACCACGGCCGCGCCCACGCCGACCGGCAGGCCGAAGGGCGCGACGATCACGGGGCTCGTGGCTGAGACGATCAGGCTCGTGCCATCGCGCAGCCCGATCCGGAACTCGACGGCGTTGAGCGCGCTCACCAAACCAAAGCGAAAGGGGCCCTCGACTGCGCGGGGCAGGACGACGAGGGGGCGGTCGTCAAGCGCTTGGAGATAACCTGCCAGCGTTGCGGCATCCGTGGGCCAAAGCTGGGGCAGCTCGGTTTCGGTCAGGGGATCTGGTAAGACCCTGAGCACCCGCGTCTCTGTGCGCATCGCCGTCAGCAGTAAGGCCCGGTCGGCCGGCGCCGTGCGCTCGACCGCTTCGACCATGGCCGAGAGCTGGCCCGGCGAGGGCATGGCGAGCGACCGCTCGGTCCCGCGACCGATGTAGTTGGCTGAGACGAGCACGAGCCATCCCGCCAGGAGCGTCACGATCACGATCAGCCCGACCCGTCCGTAAAGACCGAGCCGGGGCATCAAGGCAGGGGCCTGACGATCGGTGTGAACAGATAGCCCCCGTTGCGCACCGTGCTGATCAACTCGCTCTGCGGGCTCGCCTCGCCCAGCTTGCGACGCAGGCGAGAGACAAGCATGTCCACGCTGCGGTCGAAGGGTTCGGCCCCGCGTCCGCGCAACCGATCGAGGATCTGATCGCGTGAGAGCACGCGACGCGGGCGCTCTGCAAAGCAGGCCAGCAGATCGAATTCACCGCTCGTCAGGGTTATCGCCGCCCCCGTCGCGCTGGAGAGCTGCCGCGCGTCGAGGTCGATCACGAAGAGATCGAAGGCGAAGCGCCGCGATGGCGGTGCCGCGCCCGGCTGCTCGTTCGTGCGGCGCAAGACGGCGCGGATGCGCGCCAGCAGCTCGCGCGGGCCGAAAGGCTTGGCGAGATAGTCATCGGCCCCCATCTCGAGCCCGATCACGCGGTCGATCTCGTCGCTCTTGGCCGTCAGCATCAAAATCGCGGGGCCGCCTGACGCGCGCAGCCGCCGACAGATCGAGAGACCGTCTTCGCCCGGCATCATCAAGTCGAGCACGACCAGATCGGGGCGTCGCCGGACAAGCACGGCGTCCATCGCCACCCCATCAGAGGCTTCCTCGACCTCTAAGCCCTCGCGCGAGAGAAACTCGGCCACAAGGCGTCGGATCTCGGGGTCGTCGTCCACGACAAGGATCAGAGGGCGTCGCTCGTTCATCGCCGGACCCTCGGGCAATTGCACCGCCTCAGCAAGCGGGCGGCGGGCGCATTTACAAACTGTTACGTCCCGTTGACCGAGCGATACCAACCGTTTCGCCCTGTCCATAGGGGTGAGACATGGCGCGCGTACCTCTCCTGCCAGACGAGGCGATGCAGACCGCAAGGGTCCTCGCCAACCGACCGGAAACAGGAGACCACCATGACCAAATCCATGGCCATCCCCGCCCTCATCGCCCTTTTCGCCGCCGGTTTCCCGGCCGAGGCCAGCGCTTGGGAGCGCAAGGGGTCCTTCACCGGTCTGCGGGGAACCAGCACCGTGCATGGCTCCGGCAGCTGCAGCGGCAGCGCCTGCTCGCGCAGCATCACCAAGACCGGCCCCTATGGTTACAGCGCCTCGCGCCAGGGCAGCGGCAGCTGCGCCAACGGCGCTTGCTCGGGCAGCCGGACGACAACCGCCCCGAACGGGCGCAGCTGGACCCGCGAAGGCTCCATCAGCCGCTGATCCCGAAGAACCGTTCTGCCAGAAAGGACTGTCCGATGAAGACTGCTACGATCACGACCGCGCTTATCGCCCTCATCACCCTCACCACCCTTGGGGCCGCACCGGCTGTGCTGGCCGCTGAGACCCAGCGTGAGCGGGTCGCCGAGAACTTCCTCGAAGCCGATGTGAACGCCGATGGCGCGCTGACGATCGGCGAGTTTCGCACGCTCATCGATCTCAACGCCGGGGACGGGATCGGCCGTGCCGCGATGATCAAACGCTTGGGTCGCTATGACATGGCCTTCGGCCGGATCGACGCGGACCGCGACGGCCTCATCACGCCAGAGGAGATGCAGGCACTGGCCGAGAGGACCAAGGGCTGACGGCGCCTTGGCCCCTTGCGGCGCCTGGCCAGAGGACCTGGCCGGCCACGCCAGGCCAGAGCCGGGCGTCGATCCCCAACGAGCAGGAGAAGGAGGGCTGGGATGCGTGATGAGACGAACGGTGACGCGAGGCCCCTGATGGCGCCCCGTCCGGGCTCTGCGCCGCGGGCCCGTCGCTCGGGGCTTGCCGTGGTCGCCCTCCTGGCGGTCGCCGTCGTGGGGGTGATGGGTGGTCTGCGCTATGGCCTGCCCGTCGAGGCCTCCCCCTATGCCGTAACGGCCGGTGCCTTCGCCGTTGAGGTGAAGGGTCCGGGGCTCCTGGAAGCGCAACGCCATGCGGTTCTCGGTGCGACGATACAGGGGCGGATCGCGGCGCTGCCCGTGGATGTCGGCGATCGTGTTGTCAAAGGGGCGCCGGTCGCGCGGCTCGAGGCTGCGGAGGCCGAAATCGATCTCGCTCATGCGCGTGAGCAGGCCCGCGCCCTTGGCCATCAAATCATCGAAGCCGAGGCCCAGAAGCGGCGGGAAGAGGCGACCCTGCGCCGCTTCGAGCGCGAGTTGGAACGCCAGTTGGAGCTGCGCACGCGTGGCGTGATCGCGGATGGCGCGTTGGACATCGCCCGCGCGGAGCGGGATGCGGCGGAGGCGCGCGTGGCTGAGGCTGCGGCGCGGATCGAACGGTTGGGCGCTGATCTCTCGGGCGCACATCGACTGATCGACCGGCGGCGCGAAGCCCTGGCACAGACCGTCGTGACGGCTCCCTTCGACGGGATCATCGTCTCGCGCGAGCGTGAGATCGGCGATGTCGTCACTGCCGGTACCCCGATCCTGGAGATCGTCGATCCGACGACCCTGGTGCTCAGCACGCGGC
>JBCCLX010000008.1:0-25023 GCA_039026635.1 Pseudomonadota bacterium | reverse complement strand
CTATGAGGCGACGCTGAACCGGCTCGCGGCCAAGGGTTTCCGGACCGAGCCACGGATGCGCCTCTCCAAACTCGGCAAGCTACGCGCAGCACTCACCGCCGTGCTCGCGCCAGCGGCTCTCCGGCCCCGCGATGGCTGATGGTGGGGCGAACCCCGGGCGGGCGGCCGAGGCGGGATCGCGCGTGCATGTGGTCGGCGCCGGCCTCGCAGGGCTCTCCGCCGCGCTGGTACTGGCCGAACGCGGCCATGCGGTGACGATTTGGGAGGGCGCAGGCCATGCGGGCGGGCGCTGCCGCAGCTTCCACGACGCCAAGCTCGACCGTGAGATCGACAACGGGAGCCACCTGATCCTGACGGGCAATGACGCCGTGGCCCGATATCTCGCGCGCGCGGGCACGCCGGATGCGCTTGTCGCCGGCGAGGCTGCCTTTCCGATGGTGGATCTCGACAGCGGGGAGCGTTTCACCCTGCGTCTCAGCGACGGCCCGATCCCGTGGTGGATCTTCGACCCGCAGTCCCGCGTGCCGCATACGCGCCTGTGGGACTATCTCGGCGGCTGGCGCCTCGCAGTGGCGGGCCCAGAGGCGACGGTGGCAGAGGCTGTGCGCGATCGCGGCCCGCTCTGGCGCGCCTTTTGGGAACCGCTCAGCCTCGCTGTCCTAAACACAACGCCCGAACGCGGACAGGCACAGCTCCTCTGGCGGGTGCTTGCCAAGACGTTTCTGAAAGGCGCCGGCCCCTCGCGCCCGATGTTTGCGCCCCGCGGCCTCGGTGCAGCCCTGATTGAGCCCGCCCTGGCGCGCCTCTCAGCCCTCGGCGCTGAGATCCGCTTCAACACGATGGTGCGCGGGCTCGAACGGGCGGGAACGCATGTCCTGGCGCTCGACACTGGCGCCGGGCGCATACCGCTCGAGGACCACGACCGGGTCATCCTCGCCCTGCCCCCCTCTCGGCTCGTCAGACTGCTGCCAGAGCTTGATCCGCCGAAGGACGAGGGCGCCATCCTCAACGCGCATTTTCGGGTCGACCGGACCGATGAGCTGGCCGATGCCCCGCCCATACTCGGCGTCCTTGGCAGTCTCGCGCATTGGATTTTCGTGCGGGGCGATGTTGTCAGTGTGACCGTCAGCGCCGCTGACGCACTTGGCATCCTGGCCACACCTCGTGAGGATGTTGCGGTGCAACTATGGTCAGAAACCGCAAAGGCGCTTGCGCTCGGTAAAACAACACACACATGCGCTCGGATCATCGTTGAGAAGCGGGCAACCTTTGACCAGCAACCGGAGGCTGTGGCAAAGCGACTGAACGCGATAACCTCGTGGAGCAACCTTTTTCTCGCGGGGGATGCAACGGACACCGGGCTGCCTGCCACGATCGAGGGGGCGGTCCTGTCCGGAGAGATCGCAGCGCAAGCGGCAGATCCCGCTCGGGATCCCGTTCGTGGGCGACTGCGGCGAAGGGCAGAGAGTAGACGAGCATGAACAGATCGATCGCCAGCCGGGAAACCATGGAGCGCTTGGCCATTACGCCGTCGGTGCTCGACGAGGCTGACGAGCCGATCCCCGATTTCCCCGAAGCGCCCGTCGATCGCGCCGAACGCGAAGCGCTGATCGGCAAGCAGGCCCGCCATCTTTGGGAGATGCAGAAAGACGACGGTCACATCGTCTTCGAGCTCGAGGCCGATTGCACCATCCCGGCCGAATACGTCCTGCTGCGCCATTTCCTGGGCGAGATCCTGCCCGAGCGCGAGGCGCGGATCGCGAAATACATCCGCTCGATCCAGAACGAAGACGGCTCCTGGCCGCTGTACCACAAGGGCGAGGGCAACATCTCGGCCAGTGTAAAGGGCTATTGGGCGCTCAAGCTGATTGGCGATCCCGTCGATGCCCCCCATATGGCGGCCGCACGCCGCTGGATCCTGGCCCAGGGCGGGGCCGCGAAGGCGAATGTCTTCACGCGCATCATGATGGCGCTCTACCGCGAGATCCCCTGGCGGGGCATGCCCTGCATTCCCGTCGAGGCGATCCTCATGCCGGAATGGTTCCCGTTCCACATGAGCAAGATCGCCTATTGGTCGCGCACGGTGCTGACGCCGCTTCTGATCCTCTATGCCAAGCGCGCGCGGGCGGAGAACCCGACGGGGCGGACGATCCGCGAGCTTTTCGTCGTCGCGCCCGAGCACCAGAAGACCTGGCAGATCAATCCTACGGGCAGCCGCATCGGCGAGATGTTCCTGCTCCTCGACAAGGCGCTGCAAACCGCCGAGCCCTTCTTTCCCAAGGGCACGCGGGAGCGCGCGATCCGCAAGGCCGAGGAGTTCACGCTCAGCCATCTGAACGGTCAGGATGGGCTGGGTGCCATCTATCCCGCCATGGCCAATGCGGTGATGGCGCTGCGCGTGCTCGGCTATGCCGACGACAGCCCCGAGATGCTCACGGCCCGCGATGCGGTTGAGCGGCTGATGATCGAGCGGGGCGAGCAGATCTATTTTCAGCCGTGCGTGAGCCCTGTCTGGGACAGCTCGCTTGCCGCGCATGCTTTCCTCGAGACCGGGGACCGGGACGATCCGCGGCTGACGGAGATGCTGGACTGGCTGGCATCGAAGCAGGTCCTGGACCACGTGGGCGATTGGGCCGTGCGTCGGCCCGGGCTGCGGCCGGGGGGCTGGGCTTTTCAATATGAGAACCCGGATTACCCGGATGTGGATGACAGTGCTGTCGTCGTGATGGCCATGCATCGTGCCGACCCAGCGCGCTATGCCGAGAACATCGACCGTGGCTGTGAGTGGCTGGCGGGGATGCAGAGCCGCACGGGTGGCTGGGGCGCCTTCGATCCAGAGAACGAGCATTATTATCTAAACTCGATCCCCTTTGCCGATCACGGCGCGCTGCTCGATCCACCGACGGTGGATGTGACGGCGCGCTGCATCGGCTGTCTCGCCCAGGTGGATGCCGAGAAATATGCCGCCGAGATCCAGCGCGGCATCGCCTTCATCAAGGCCGAGCAGGAGGCGGATGGCTCGTGGTACGGCCGCTGGGGAGCGAATTACATCTATGGCACCTGGTCGGCGCTCGTGGCGCTGAACGGCGCCGGAGAGGACATGAGCAAGCCCTACATCCGCAATGCCGTGGCCTGGTTGAAGCGCGTGCAGCATGTGGATGGCGGTTGGGGGGAGAGCCTCGAGAGCTATGAGGAGCAGGGCGAAGGCTTCGATCAGCAGTCGACACCCTCGCAGACCGCCTGGGCCGTCTTGGGGCTGATGTCGGCCGGCGAGGTGGATAGCGCGGCCGTCAAGCGCGGGATCGACTGGCTCGCACGGGCCCCACGCGAGGCGGACGGCGCGCGTTGGGAGGAGCCGCATTTCACCGGCACTGGCTTCCCGAAGGTCTTCTATCTCAAGTACCATGGCTATGCGGCCTTCTTCCCGCTCTGGGCCATGGGGCGCTATGAGCGGCTGCAGGCCTCCAATGATCGCGAGGTCGGCTGGGGCATCTGACGCAGAGGGTCGATGCGGGCGGTGATGAGGCTGGGCTGACGCCCTCGCCCCTGCCCGCCACCGCCCCCACCCGCCCACCCCGGCGGCGTCGCGCAGGGACGAGGGCGTCAGCACGCAGATCTTTTTGGCCTGTATGGCGGGCGGAGTGAGAGCCGTGCAGGTTACCGACGAAAGATGGGGGCAGGATGGCGGGATCGGCCTTCGTGGGGGTGATCTGCGGGCTCGAGAGTGAGCGGCGAGCCCTCGGACCAGGGCTTTTGGAGAACCCTGGGCTGCGCGTCGCAGTGAGCGGCGCCCGCCCGGCGGCGGCCGAGCGCGCCGCGGCGCAGATGGTCTCGGCGGGTGCTCGGCTTCTGGTCAGCTGGGGGCTTTGCGGCGCGCTGTCTGCGGGGCTTGCCACCGGGACGCTGGTCGTGCCGCGCGCTGTGGTGCGGCGCGAAGGCGCTCAGGTCGTGCTCCATGCCCCAGAGGGCCTGATCGGTGCCGCAGGCGCGCAGCCCATCGACCGGCTCTATGGCTCCGACGAGGTCGTGCTCTCCCCCCATGCCAAGCAGGCCCTGGCCGTGGCCACAGGAGCCGCCGTCGTCGATATGGAGACGCATCGGGTTGCCGCGGCCTCAGCGGCGGGCGGGATCCCGTGTTTGGCGCTGCGCGCCGTCTCCGATGCGGCCGGCCGTGCCCTTCCCGCCTTGGCGGCCAATGCCGTCGATGAGGCGGGGCGGCCGCGGATCCTGGCGGTCTTGGGAGGTCTGCTCCAGAACCCGGGCGATGTGGCGGCGCTGATCCGGGCCGGACGGGATGCAAACGCCGCGCATGCCGCCCTCAGCCGCGCGGTGCCAGCCCTGACGACCGCGATCAAGGCGGGCTGAGACGGCCCGCCAGCAAGGCGGCGATTGTTCAGGCGGCTTTCTGGGAGATCTTACGCATCTCTTCGGAGACGATGCGGTCGTGATGCTCCTCGCTCTCGCGCGCGTTCGACATATCGATCTCAGGCGCCATAGGCCCGGAGGTGCGCAGGCCGCGGAGTGCGAGCGTCAGCATCTTGAGCGGGTTGGAGAAGGCGATGTTGGCGGCCGTCGGCTCATAGCCGCAATGGGCCATACAGTCCCCGCACTTCTCGTAATTGCCGGTGCCGTACTTCTCCCACTCGGTGGTCTCGAGCAGTTCGGTGTAGGTTTTGGCATAGCCCTCGCCGAGCAGATAGCAGGGCTTCTGCCAGCCGAAGACGTTGCGCGTCGGCATGCCCCAGGGGGTGCATTGCATCTCCTGATTGCCAAGCAGGAAGTCGAGGAAGATCGGGCTGTGCGAGAGCGACCATGTCTTGGCCGTGCCGCGCTTCTCGCCAATGCGGAAGACCTCGCGGAAGAACTCCTTGGTGCGCTTGCGATTGAGGAAGTGCTGCTGGTCGGGCGCGCGTTCATAGGCGAAGCCCGGGGAGATCGAGATCCCGACTCCCATCTCGGTGCAGTAGTCGAGGTAGTCGGCGAGCTCATCCGCCGGATAGCCCTCGAAGATGGTCGCGTTGACGTTGACGCGAAAACCCTTGTCCTGCGCGGCCTTGATCGCCTTGATGGCGCGCTCGAACACGCCCTTTTGGTCCACCGCCTTGTCGTGATGCTCCTTCAGACCGTCGAGATGGACGGAGAAGAAGAGGTAGGGAGAGGGTTCGAAGAGGTGCAGCTTTTTCTCGAGCAGAAGCGCATTGGTGCAGAGCGAGACGTATTTCTTGCGCTCAACGAGGCCGCGAACGATCTCCCCGATCTCCTTATGGATCAGCGGCTCACCGCCGGGGATCGCGACCATGGGTGCGCCGCACTCATCGGCCGCGTCCCAGCATTCCTGCGGGCTCAGCCGACGGCCGAGGATGAGCTCCGGATAGTCGATCTTCCCGCAGCCCGGGCAGGCCAGATTGCACTTGAAGAGCGGCTCGAGCATGAGCACCAGCGGGTAGCGCTTGTTCCCCCTCAGCTTCTGGCCGAGGATATAGGCGGCGACGCGGGCCTGTTGGCGGACGGGGATGGACAAGGGCTCGCTCCTGCTCGTTCGTGCACGTTCTCGGGGCCGCTCTAGCTGGCGGCTCGTTGCATATGGCGTACTATCGCCGGCTTTTCGAGTTCCCGTGGCAGTTTGAACACAATATCTTCACGGGCGCCGGCGCGGGTCTCAACCACAACCTCACGGAACATGGCAAGGCGGGCGATCGTCTCCTCCACGATCACCTCCGGGGCCGAGGCGCCGGCGCTGATCCCGATGCGATCGACGCCTTCCAGCCAGTGCGGGTCCAGCGCCTCGGCGGCTGGCACCAAATGGGCCGGCACGCCTTCGCCGGCCGCAATCTCGACGAGGCGATTGGAGTTCGAGGAGTTCGGCGCGCCGATGATCAGGAAAAGATCAACCTCGCCGGCGATACCGCGCACGGCCTGTTGGCGATTGTGGGTCGCATAGCAGATGTCGCGGGTATCCGGGCCGATACAGTCGGTGAAACGCGCTTCGATCGCGGTGATGATATCGCGGGTGTCCGAGACGCTGAGGGTCGTCTGCGTGACATAAGCGACCGGCGTCTCGGCGGGCAGGCTGAGCGCCTCGACCTCCGCCACGGAGGCGACGGTAAGCACGGGCGCCTCCACCTGGCCGAGCGTGCCCTCCACTTCCGCATGGCCCCGATGACCGATCAGGATCACCTGGCGGCCGTCCGCGGCGTAGCGCCGCGCCCCGGAATGGACCTTGGCGACCAACGGGCAGGTGGCGTCAATCACATCGTGACCCGCTTCGGCCGCCGCATTCTCCACGCGCCGAGGCACGCCATGGGCGCTGAAGATCACGACGGAATGGGGCGGGATTTCATCGAGCTCCTCGACGAAAACCGCGCCCTTCGCGCGCAGGGCGTCACAGACGCGAGCGTTATGGACGATCTCGTGGCGGACGTAGACAGGGGCCCCGTGGATCGCGAGGGCGCGCTCCACGATCTCGATGGCGCGTTCCACACCGGCGCAGAACCCTCGCGGATTGGCGAGGATCACCGTCAGAGGCGCGCCCCGATCCTGCTCGAGCTCCCTGTCCTGCAACCCTGCCATACGCTTCTCCTCGCTGCCCCAAAGCACCGCGGCCAGATGCGCGCCCGGCCGCTGATGCGCGCGATCCATGGCACGCTGTGCGACGATCCAGCGCGCTTGCAAGGAATTTCCAGCCATTCCCGGCATCGCAGACATCGGATGCGGCAGTGCAGCAGCATCCCGCCGCTGACATTCCGTCAGACGGAATTCGCGCGCATGAAATCCAGGAGGGCATCGGCGCCTCCGTCCTTCAAAATGGCCCTGAACTCATCGCGTTTCAGGATCAGAAACGAGGTACCGCCGACCATCACATCGATCACAAGATGGCCGCGCTCGCCAAAGTCTCGGACGCGCCAATCCACCGGCAGCGTCTTGCCATTGGCGCGCGGGATCGCGGCGCGCACCATGAAGTCGCGGCGCACGGGCTCGACACCACGGATTTCAGGGCGCGCTTCGAGCCCCTTGCCGAACTGCTTGCGGTAGAGATCGGCGAGAAAGCCCGGCAGGAGGGCACGAAACTCCTCGCGCTCGGCCTCGGTCAGTTGATCGGCATTGGAGCCGAGGAGGAAGCGCTCCCACACATCGAAGGCGAAGGCGTCGTCGATGGTCTCGCGCAGGGCGGTGAGCGCCGCCTCCCCCGTATCGCCGGTGAGCGCGGCGTGGGCCCCCTCCACCAGGTCCTCGGCAGTGGCGCGCGCGGCATCGGGGTCCCCGGCGCGGGCGGGCATGGTGGCAAGAGCCATCGCGGCAGTGAGAGCGAGGCAGAGAAGCGTGGCGCGCATGGTCGTCCTTTCCGGCGAGCGTGTCGGGGATTGATCGTAGGACGCCTGCGCTTCCGGCGCGAGGACTTCGGCCCGCTTCAGCGTCCTGACCCCGCAAGGCGCGGGGTGATCGCGAAGATCATGATGAGGCCCGCCGTGAGCGCGATGCAGAGCATGATGCCCATGCTGGCCGTGCCCCAATGATCCGAGACCGCGAGCGTGCCGAAGGCGCCGATCGTGGTCAGCGCGCTGGCCAGGGCTGCGCGCGGGGTCGAGGTGGCGAAGACGCTACCCTCCGCCCGACGCGCCCGGATCGCCAAATGCACGCCCGTGTCCACGCCGATGCCGATCATGAGCGGCAGGACGATTACGTTGGCGTAGTTGAACGGCATATCGAAGAGGGCGCTTGCCGCCATCGTGACGGTTCCCGCGAGCGCCAGAGGGAACAAGACGCCGGCGACGAGCAGAGGGCGGCGCAGCACGACAAAGGCGAGGGCCGCAGCGATGGTGAAGGCAAGGGCGGTGGCCCCCGCCATGGCCCCGGCGACAGCCCCGGAGGCGCCTTCGACCTGTGCGGGTGGACCGCCGGCCTCTGGGATCGCCGCCGCAACGGTTTCGACGAAGCGTGCCCGTGCGGCTGGATCCCGCAGATCCGCCTCGGCCGCGATCTCGACCCGCAGGGTGCCATCGGCGGCGACATAGCGGTCGGCGAGCGGAGCGGGCAGCGTCTCCTCCGTGACCTCCTGGGCTTCCAGGATGGCGGCGATGCGTCCGATCAGGTCGGGAAAGAAGCGGAAGAGCGCCCCCGAGAGCGCCTTGGACTGCGCCTCATCGGACTGCCCGTCGCTTGCCTCCCACCGCTCCAGAGCCTCGGCGAGCGCGGTGCCGCCAGCGGTCTCGAGCCCGCGCAGGCGCGGGATGATGGGGCCCTCGGGCGCCTCGGTCAGCGCGGGGGCATCGCCTTCGACCGCGACAAGGAGCGAAGGATAGGCGAGGTCGATCTGATCGAGCTTCTCGACCTGATCCTCAGGCACGAGATCGCCGAGCCAGACTGCCCCCCGAACGCCCGTCAGTGCGCGCACTTCGGCCGCCGTCGCCGCCGCGGTTTCACGATCGGGGACGAGGACGCTGAGGCGCAGCGGCTGCAGCACAGGGTCTTCGGACAGCCAGCCATAGGCGATGACCGAGGGCGCCGTAGGGGAACGCAGGCCCATCGGATCGGCATCGAAACGGGCAAACGGCAAGGCCGCGCAGGCGAGGAGACCAAGCGCGATGGCGCCCCAAAACCCGACCTTTGCGGCGGAGCGGCCCAGGTGCGGAGGGCGCAGGGCCCCTTCCCCTCGTGCGAGCCCCGGCCGCAGCCTGACGACCGCGGGGATCACAGTCAGCGCCACCAGAAGCGCGATGAGCACACCGGCCGCCCCGATGATCCCAAGCTGCGCCATGCCGATGAAATCCGTCGTCGTGAAGGCCAGGAAAGCAAAGGCCGTCGTAGCCGCCGAGAGCAGGAGCGCCCCGCCGATGGAGAGGAGCGAGCGTTCCACGGCCGCCTGCACCCCATGGCCTGCGCGGGTATCTTCGTCGAGATGAGCCAAGAGATGGATCGCGAAGTCGATCCCCAAGCCCACCATGAGGACGACGAAGGCAACGGAGATGAGGTTGAGCGCGCCAACAGCGAGCGCCGCGATGCCCGTGGTCAGCACGAGCGTGACGACCACGCAGCCGAGCGCAAGCGCAACGCGGCCCGCGCTGCCGAGGGCGAGGTAGAGCACGAGGCCGACGAGCAGGAAGGAAAGGCCGAGTGAGATCGGGAGCGTCGCCGTGACGCTGCCAAGCTCCTCCGCGCGCAGGGCCGGATCGCCCGTCACTCCGATCTCGACAAGCGCGGCGAGCGCCGGCTCGAGCGCCGCAGCCTCGGCCTGCGCCGCGGCGATGGCGGGCTTGGCCGGGTTCAAACGCGCGAAATCCAGGACCGGTTCGACGGCGATGGTGCGGGTGACGAGGGGCGTTCCCGGATCGGCGACGGCGCGCGCCCAATCAAGCGGCAGGTCCTGCCCCGCCACCGCGGCCTCGATGGTCGCAGCCGCCCCTGCCAAGAGCCCGTCGAGCTCAGCCGGATCCGCGCCCCCCTGCCCCGCAAGCAGGATCGCGCGATCGATCGCCGTGAGGAAACCTGTCAGCGACTGGTTCTCCCGCAACTCTGCCAAGAGGTTGGAGGCGCGGCTCAGGCGGCCGAGCTGCGCCTCGACCTCACCTACATCGTCATAGAGAAGCCCATGCGCGAGCAGATAGGGATCGGCCGAGGGCGCAAAGACACCGGCCACCGCATCGCTGCGCGCGGCAAGCCCCGTGGCGAGCGCGGCCGTGGCGGCTTCGACAGCATCGGCATGGGGCCCACGCACCACGACGACGACCGTATTCTTCACTGCCGGGAAGGCCGCATTGACCGCTTGAGCCTTCTGCTGAAAGGGCAATTCCGGGTTCAGCATGCGCGACGAGTCAGTATCGACGCCGAGCCTGGTTGCCGCAAGGGCGGACACGAAAAGAGCCAGCGCCAGGGCGCCAAGGACAAGCCAGGGCGCGGAGGCGGCAGCACTGCCGAGACCTGCGGCAAGCCTGTCCAAAGCATGAGCATTCGTAGCCAAATCACTACGATCGTTATGGTTCTGCACGCTCTGCCGTTCCTTGCCGGTCGTTGCCAAATCGTGACGCCGCAAGGCGTCGATGCGCTTGTTCGCCCCCCAGGCGCACGCTACCTTGCGCCGCAGTCGAAAGGCCAGCACATGAAGGCGCGCTGGCGTTGCGGGTCACGCCTGTGGCGCGCGTCGGCTGGAGCGAAGGGAAACGGAGCCTCTGATGACGATCGACCGGATGCTCGGCCGTGCCGCGGCCGCCATGCTACTCCTCGGGCTCGGCGCCTGCGCAAGCGTGGACGAAACCGCGAGCTTCGCCGAGCAGGACCCGTATGAGAACACCAATCGGGCAATCCACGACTTCAACATCGCGCTCGACAAGAACGTGCTGCGTCCTGTGTCGAAGGGCTACGACACTGTGGCCGTGGGTCCAGTGAAACTGATGATCGGCAACGGGCTCGACCATCTCGAGCTGCCGGTCGATTTCTTCAACTACCTGATGCAGGGCGAGGGCCGGCTCGCGGGCCGCACACTCGGCCGCTTTGTCCTCAACACCACGCTCGGCGCGGGTGGGCTCTTGGATCCGGCCACCGAAATGGGTGTGGCACGCGAGCAGACCGATTTCGGCGTGACGCTCGGCAAATGGGGCGTGGGGTCGGGACCCTATCTCGTCCTGCCGCTGCTCGGCCCGTCGAACCCGCGCGATCTGGGCGGCTTTGTCGTCGATCGCGCCTTCACACCGGGCACCTACACCTTCCTCGGCCCAGACGCCCTCGGCTATGCGAGCATGGCCGGCAATGTGATCGATCCCGTCGATGAGCGGAGCGCCAACGCGGATCTGATCGACGAGGTGCTGTACGAGAGCCCGGACAGCTACGTGACGCTGCGCTCGATTTACCTGCAGCGTCGCGCGGCCCAGATCTCCGGCGGCTCCGGCGCTGAAGTCCCCGACATCTTCGACGACGAAGCGACAGAATAACGATAGCCCCCTGCCCGGCCGGCCGCGTGCCCGTCGGGCCGGCCGGGCCCGGAAAGGCGGGCAGGACGATGGACGCCAAGACGCGCAGTTTTGCCGATGCGCTGCGGGAGACCGCCAAGGCGATCGAAGAGACCCTTGACGACTGCCTACCGCGCACGGGCGGCAGCCCTGGCGAGGAGGAGCTGATCGCGGCCATGCGCTATGCGGTCACCGGCGGGGGCAAGCGGTTGCGGGCGTTCCTGGCAGTGGAGGCCGCGGCGGTCTTCGACGGGGCGCGTCAGGGCGCACTGCGCGCCGGTGCTGCGCTGGAATGCCTCCATGCCTACAGCCTGGTTCATGACGACATGCCCTGCATGGATGATGACGATCTGCGCCGGGGCAAGCCCACGGTGCATAAGGTCTGGGACGAGGCGACGGCGGTGCTGGCAGGCGACGGGCTGCAGACCATCGCCTTCGAGGTCCTAGCGGACCCAGCCACCCATCCCGATGGCGCCGTGCGCGCACAGCTTTGCCTCCGGCTCGCCCAGGCGAGTGGGGCGGCCGGCATGGTCGGGGGTCAGGCCTTGGATCTTGCGGCCGAGAAGGCGGGAGCGCCGCTGTCTCCGGAAGCTGTCAAACGGCTGCAAGCCCTGAAGACTGGCGCGCTTCTCGAGGTCTCGGCCGAACTGGGGGCGACGGTGGCCGGCGCGGATGCCGCATCGGTCGGACGGATCCGGGCCTATGCCCGGGCGCTCGGAGAGGCGTTCCAGATCGCAGACGACCTCTTGGACGTCACAGGCAGCGAGGCGGAGGTCGGCAAGCGCGTCGGCAAAGATGCCGACGCGGGCAAAGCGACTTTCGTCGACATCCTCGGTATCGAGGGCGCCCGAGCCCGCGCCCGGGCGCTGGTGGAGGATGCGGCAGCGGAGCTTGCACCCTTCGGCGCCCGCGCAACGCTC
The DNA here is from genome assembly GCA_039026635.1 of Pseudomonadota bacterium. Taxonomy (GTDB): domain Bacteria; phylum Pseudomonadota; class Alphaproteobacteria; order Rhodobacterales; family Rhodobacteraceae; genus Thermohalobaculum. The sequence continues at coordinate 13,163 of JBCCLX010000008.1, read as the reverse complement.
CTCATCGAGGCCGCCAATTTCGTGGTCGACCGCCGCTCCTAAACCGCGCGCCCTCAGGGCCGGAACGCCTCGCCCAGATAGCCTGCACCCGGGATCTCCATATCGAAGAGATACCCGCCGGGCTGCACGGCCCCGATCTGCGCCCCGAACCGGCTGAAATCGACGGTAAGGCGATCCTCTTGGCTCCCCAGGGAACAGCCGGCCACAGGCTCGGCCAGCCGCGGCGGCATAGCCGGGCCGACGATCATCCCCGCCGCATCGAAGAGCGGAGCGCAGAGCCCGTCACGATAGGGGATCGCCCCGAAGCTGCGATTGTAGAGATCACGGCAGAAGTGATGCGCGATCTCGCGGGTCTCAAGCGCGCGCTCGTCGGGCTGAGCCGGGCCGGGGAGCAAACTGACACAGTCGGCGACCAGGGCGCGCGCATCCTCGGTCCAATACTGCTTCAAGGCCACCCGGCCCCGCGTGCGCTTGTTGCCTTCCTGACAGTAGCGCTCAGGCGTCGGGATCTGCCGGCAATGCCAGGGCCCATCCAGCCCACAGCCCGCAAACTCGATTAGGTTGTTCGCATGCACGAGCGGGGAGGCATGCTTGTTGCCCCAGAGCGGCGAGCGGCTCTGCCAGCTGTTGTGAAAGATCGCGATGCTGTCGAGGTAGGGAAAGCCGGCCTTTCGCTTGTCCCCCGTCTTCAGGATCGCACCTCGGTAATGACCCTTACAGGTCACAGCGCTTGGGTCATGGGAGACGTTGAGGCGCTGATACCGCCCTTCATCGCCGGCGAGGCCCATCAAGAAGGGCGAGTCCACCCAGGCCACATCGTCGCGGCAGCGGGTGCCGGGCATCGCCTCTGGATCGTAGAAGGCGCGATTGCCGAAGATGTAGAAGCCACGCCCACTCACCCCATCCGTGCTCAGCCAGGCGTGATTGTTCTCAAAGACGTTGTGCTTGATCACCCAGTTCTCAGCGCGCTGCTCGGGCTCCACCGCATTGTCGCGGATCATCCGGAAACGGTTGCCCTGCACCGTGACGTTGCGGCCCGTGCGCGGCCGCCTCGAGGTCATGCGGATGCCGTTGAAGGCGCGCTCCAAAACGTTGCGCTCGAAGAGCACATTGCCAGCGATGTCATAGGAGACGAACAATCCGCCGTTGAGCGGTCGCCACAGGTGGTGATGCGCGACGCCCCAGGGCAGATCGTCCCAGACATCGACGGCGCAGCGCAGGTCTCGATGAGGGTTCGCGCAGGGCTTCTTGTCCGAACGGTAGCCGCCCGGGCTCTGGATCCAATGCGTGTCGGCAACCACGAAGCTATGCGCATCTGCCGAAAGCCCGCCGGTGGCAGCGGCCAGAAAGCCCGCGGTGGAGCCATGGATGCGCGCCCCGCGCAGCGCGATCCGGCGCGAGTTGATGGCGGCCACGGCGGACAACCAGCAGTCCTCGAAGCCAAGGTCGCTGAGGATCAGCCCGCTTACGCGGCGGAGCAGAACGCAGTAGTGCCGCGCGCCTTTGATCGTCACGCCCGGGTAGGCGGCCAGTCGCTGGCGGATCAGCCGTGCGTTTCGGGCCTCTTCGACCAGCACCAGGCTACCGAGGTCATAATGCCGTTCCCAGGACGCCCCCTCGCGGTCCTCCTCCTCAGCGACCGGCTGCCCATTGCGGCAGGCCTCCTCATCGAGCACGCGCGCCGGATCGCAGATCGTATCGATCAGATCGAGGCCCCGGAACCAGACAAGATGGCCGCCATCGGGGCCCTTTTGCCCCCGGATCACCAGCGGCCGATCCACCGGCCGCACCAGATCGCCGATCGCCAGGATCGGCTCCCGCGCCTCGCCGACGCGGTAGAGCGTGCGCGTGGCGGGTCGGCTCGTGAGCAGCACGATCTCACGGATCTCCCCGGCCTCAAGCCCTTCGGTCTGACGCAGGTTACCGACGGTGATGTCCGCACAGCGCGGCTCCTGACCGAGATAGCCGATCAGCCCATCCCCGGGCCCTTCGCCACAGCGCTCCGTATCCCGGGCAAAAGCCGGTTCGGCGTGAAGCTGCGCGGCATAGATCGTCTCACCCGCGGCCGTGCCCCCCATGCCCGTCAAGGCCGCCAGCATCGCAATCCAGAAGCGCCGCATGAGAAACCTCCCCCCAAAGAAGCGGGTGCTGGCCGTCCACCCCCGTCGCGTCTAGGCTAGTGGCGACGCGCCGGAACAGGGAGGAAAAACGCGCATGAAGCCGCATGACGCCGTTTCTCGGCCAGTCGTTCGCTCTGTCGTGATGGGCCTCGCACTCATGGTCGCAGCGCCGGCTCAGGCGCAGATCGAGATGCGTTTGAACAAGATCAGCTCCTTCATCCCGGATTTCCCGGAGAAGCGGAGGATGAACGCCGCCTATCGCGGTGAGCTGAACGAGATCCACGCGGAGATGCGCGAGCGCATGGAGGCTGGCGCCAATCTGCTCTGTTCGGCCCAGATCTTCGAGGAGATCCACTGGCTCGTGAACTACACGGATCGGACCGCCGATGTGGAACGGCGGATGGAGGATCTACGCCAGAGCCTCGAGATGGCGGATCAGGCCTTCGCCGCCCAACAGGATCCCGAGGACGGCTCCTTTGCCCCCTGTATGGAGGACTGGCTCTGGCGCTTTTTCCGCAGTGTCGATCCGCTGAAGGAGCTGGCCCAGGAGGGCAAGGCGCCCTCGGTTCCGCTCGAGATCTGGGAGCCCGTGGATACGCCGGAGGAGATCACTGCGCTGCTCCGCGACCTCACGACCTCCGATCTCGAGAGCGCCCATAACAAGCGCAAGGAACTCAACCTCGCGATCACCGCGCTCGGCCAACTGCTCTGGCTCGACTACACGGCCGCGGTCTTTCCCGAGCATCTCGACCGCGCGGTTTTGGCAGAGGCCTTGCGGGCGTTCGTGGATGAGGAGTGGCAGGACCCCGAGACGGGTTACTGGGGCGCCTGGTATCGCGATGGCGACGAGATCCGAAAGACCCAAGACCTCAGCATCACCTTCCACATCATCTCCTACCGGGGCGGCGAGGTGGCGCATCTCAAGAAAATCGCCCAGACCACGGGGGCGATCCGCCATGTTAAGTACCCCTTCGGCTGGGATACCGGCGGCACGCAGAACAACCACCATGCCTATGATATCGCGCGGATCTTCAATCTCACGTGGGACGAGCTTGACCCTGTGAGCCGCAGCCATGCCAACGCGACGTTGTTCCTTCTCCTGGCCCGATCGCTCGCCCTGTCGATCGATGGTGACGGCAGCTTCGATGCAGCGCCCTATACGACGGTGGGCGAGGCCTATTATTTCGGCGTGTCGTTCTTTGCGGAGATGGGCCTCTTCGGCAATCCGATGCCGCAGAACCATAGCCTATCGATCACGAACACGGAGAACCTGTTCCACCAGATCGGCGAGAATCTCGATGCGCTCGATCAATCCGATCCCTGGATCGCGGCGGCACGGCGCAAACTCTCAGAGATCGATGCCGCACGGCAGGGAGGCCGGGCTGTGCAATAGGCCCGGTGCCGCGCCCCTAGTCGGCTGTGTTCTCTGCGGCCTGGCTTGCCGCCTCCAGCGCTTCGATCTGTTGCTCGAGATCGCCCAAACGCTCGGTCAGCTCCACGATCCGGTGCGCATTGACCTCTGTGTCGACGGCAAGCTCGCTCAAGGCGTAGAGGATCGTGGTCAGGCCTGAATTCTCGCCATCCGAAGAGGCCAGGGCGACTGCTGAGCCGCCGAGAAGAATGCCGATCGCTCCGCCGACCAGGGTCGATCTGACCCTGATCCACCCGTGCCGCGCCGGCCTGCGCGCTTTCTTGGCCATCGCCTCTCTCCCTCCTTCGCCGGCGGCATTCCGATTGGCCGCCCTTCGATCGTGCCGCGCGACGCTCGTGGATGCCAGCGGGGCGGGCCATCCGGCTTTCGCCATCGCGCCTGTCGCCATCGCGCCGTCCACCTGGTCGACCTGCCCTTGCACCTCCGGTACGCTCCCCTGCGTCCTCGCCCTGCCCGCCGACCAACCCATGAGGCCCAGATGGGCACGACCTGCGCCGCAGTGCATCTCATCCACGCCGGATCCGCGGCCTCGGCGCAAGACGCAGTCGCCACGACCTATGCCGGCCTTGGCTGGCGGGCGGGCACAGAGGCGACGAGAACGGCGGCCCTCGTTGAGAACGGCTCCGGGCGCTTCCTGACAGTTGTCGACAGTGCGTGTGAACAGGTCGATGACGGGACCCTCAAATACCTCGCCGTCGCTCTCTCCGCCGCGCCTGGCCACATCGCCGTCGTCACCAGCCTGCATGACAGCGACAGCTTCGAGCTCATCCTCTTTATCGGCGGTAAGCAGGTCGATGCGATCCTGGACGAGGGCCATGGCAGTGCTCGGCTTCAGCGCCTCGATGCCGAGGCTCGGGCCCGCCTGTTCGCCACGCATTTCCCGGACGCCCCAGCGTCGCTGCCCGAGCCGAGCGCGTCAGTCTTTGCCGAAGACAGGCTTGCCGTCTGGTGCCGCACCATCGGGCTTGATCCCGCCAACACGCTACTGCGCCTGGCGGAACTGCCGGCAGACCGGATCGAGGCCGTGCTCAGTCTCGAGCGCGGGCCTCTGCCGACGCTCGAGACCCGTCCGTCACCGATCCTGCAGCCCTTTCATGACGATGACGACTGCCCGCATCACCGCGTCTTCCCCGCGGCCTGGCCCGTGCCCATCACGCGCCCCTTCGGCGCCAAGTGGATCGTGCTCAGCTGCCATGGAGGGTTTGACGGGTTGAGGGTTGAACTCGACGTCAGCGAGACGCGGGGGGTTATGCTCCTCGACCGCATCCGGATCGAGGCCTACCCGTTCTACAATGGTCAGATCACATCACCGACGCCGATCGCCTCCGACTGCATCGCGGCGGAGGCACCGCTCGTCGATGGCCTTCGTGAGATCACCCTGCCGGGTTTCACGATACCCGACATCGACCCGGAGGCACGCAAGCGCATCGCGCTCCTCGCCTGGCCCGAGTTCCGCGCGAACCAGGGGTCCGGCGTCCGACTGGACCTGTATTTGACCCCGATGGCCGAGGGCGCGGTGCGGGAGCGCTTTGCGCCGATGCGGTTGGCGGCGCCGGCCCTCGATTGGTGCCCGTACGGCACGGATCGGGATGTCACCGAGATCATGAAGGAACGCTCTCTCCTCCTCCTCAATCAGCCTTCGGTGCTGAGCTGTATTGCGATCTTGCCGCGCGATGACGAGGCGGTGCGGGGCGACATCCAGGGACAGGTCGAAGATTGGCTCACGGGTCTAACAGCGGCGGCGGGGGCGCGCGCGGTCCTGCGTAGCGAGAAGCATATGACCGCCTCTGGGTCGGTGGCGAAGAACAAGGCGGAGGCACGCCTTGACGCCATCACGCAGGAGAAGCTCTGGCGCCGTGCCTTCCTTCTCAAGAGCGCCATGCAAACCGTCTCGCTCGAGATCACGCCGCCCGGCGCCTTTCTGCCCGAGGCAGGGTTCCTCCTCCAGACCCCGCTGCGCGAGGAGATGCCGGACATGGTGGAAGCCCCGCCGGTCCCGCATGTCGCCTTCTGGATGATCAATCACCCTGACGCATGGTCCGCGCTCGGCATCACACCGGAGGAACTGGAGACCCGCTTCCGCGCCTGGATGGGCGCCTGCCAGCCCCTGCAGGCCGGGATCCTGCGCACAGCCTGGATCCCCATGTTTGACCGCTACTCGGAGTACGTCGAGACACCTCTCGAAGAGCTCTCATCAACCGATTGGTTCCAAGAAGGAAAGCGCGGGCAGCTGATGCAGCAGAGCTGGTGCGCCCGCCACCTCCGCTTTCTGGCTCGGGAGATGTGGCTCGACGAGGAGATGATCGAGGGCCGCTTCGATGGCGACGCTTTGGCGGCGATCGCCCGGCTCGACCGCATCGGATCGCTCACGCATCTGGTGCTGGAACGCGATGCCTCGCTCGCAGATCTCGAAGCGGCACTGTCTCCGCTGCTACCCTGAGCGCCAACTGAGGGCAGCGCGGCACGATTGACACGGCGTGACGGTCTGAAACTGTGGCGCTGTCTGATTTTGAGGGCAGTGAGATGGGACGCAGGGACGGCGCGCGACGCTCCAAGCAGAAGCGGGAGCAGCATATCCGGCTCCACATGCCAGTCCCGCAACCCCGGCGCCCCTTTGCTCCCGTGAAGATCCTGACGGATGACCAAGTCGAGGAGATCCATGCCGCCTCACTGAAGGTGCTGCAGCAGACGGGCGTGCATTTCATGGGCCGCCGGGCGCGCGCCTTTCTGGCCAACCATGACGGTATCCGCGTCGATCACGAGCGGGAAATCGTATGGTTCTCCCCCGAGGTGGTCGAGCATGCGATGGCGACCGTGCCCTCTCAGTTTCGGCTCCATGCCCGCAACCCGGTGCGCGATCTGGAAGTTGGCGTCGGCAAGATCGCTTTCACTAATGTCGTAACGCCCCCGTACATAGGGACCGCGAGCGTGGACAGCGCAGGGGCACGCATGCGGAGATGGAAGAGCTGATCCGCCTCACGCAGATGATCCAGATGCTGGCGGCGATGATGAAGCCCATCGACTGCAGCAAGGCCGCGCTGGCGCTGGATGTGATCCAGGACATCGGGCCGGGCGGACACTTTTTCCAGCACCAGCACACGCTCGAGCGCTACGAAACCGAGTTCCACGAGCCGTTTCTGTCGGATTGGGATAACCGACAGAACTGGCTGGAGCGTGGAGGAACCATGGCGGAGGAGCGGGCAGCGGCTGTGTGGAAGCGGCTCTTGGCGAAGTATGAGGAGCCCGCGCTGGACCCTGCGATCCGCGAGCAGCTGGACGCCTATGTCGCACGCCGCCGCCGTGAGATCCGTGCCGGCGCCGCGGCCTGAGTGAGACCCGCGATGGCGCCCTACAAGGCCCTGTTCGAGCCGCTCGAGATCCGCGGCAAGGAAGTGCGAAACCGGCTCTCCAGCTCGGGCCATGTGCCGGGCTACACCCCCGAAGGCGTGCCGAATGAGCGTTACATCGCCTATAATCGGGAGAAGGGGAAAGGCGGCATCGGACTGATCACCTTCGGCGGCTCCACCAATATCGCGCGCGTATCGACCACGATCTTCGGCGGCCTCAATGTCCGCTCCAACGACGACGTTCCGCCCTACCGCCGTCTGGCCCAGGCCGTGCACGGCGAAGGCGCGCGCATCATGTGCCAGATCCCCCATATGGGCCGGCACTGCCGCACGGATTTCGCGGAAATGCTGCCCGTCGCAGGCCCCTCCCAGCTGCGTGAGCCCGGGGGCGCGCGCGCCCTGCCCCGAACCATGGACGAGGAGGACATCGCAGCCGCCATCGAGGACTACGTGACAGGCGCGCGACGGCTCGCTGAAGCGGGGCTCGACGGGGTCGAGATCATCTCGTCCATGCATTTGCCCGGCCAGTTCCTCTCACCTCTCGCAAACCAGCGCAGCGATCGCTGGGGAGGCACGCTCGAGAATAGGCTCCGTTTCCTGCGCCTCGTGCTATACGCCTGCCGTGCGGCTCTGCCCTCCGATTTCTGGGTCGGCGTGCGCTACACGGCGGATGAGACCAACGAGGGCGGGATTGCACCCGAGGAAGGGATCGAGGTCGGTCGCCTGCTCGGCGCGCATGGCGTCGCCGATTTCCTAAACGTGAATGGCGCCTACTCCGGCACGCAGCAGGGTGTGAATGCGTCCTTCCCCGGCATGGAGGCCAAGTCCGCGCCTCATATCGCGCTTGCGCGGGAGGTGCGGCGCGTGAGCGGGCTGGTCACCATGCAGGCCTCGCGGCTCGATACGCTTTCCGCAGCGCATTGGGCGGTGGAGTCGGGGGCCATGGATCTCGCCGGCATGACCCGGCCGCATATCGCCGATCCGCATATCGTGGCCAAGCTGATGCGGGGGGAGGAGCACCGGATCCGCCCCTGCGTGGGGGCTGGCTACTGCCTCGACCGGCCCTACCGCGGGCTGGACGCGCTCTGCCTGCACAACCCCTCGACCAGCCGCGAAACCACCCTGCCTCATGACATCGAGAAAGCCCCTACCCCGCAGCGCGCGATCGTGGTCGGCGGGGGGCCGACGGGCGACGTCTTGGTCTATGACGAGGTTGGCGGCCACGCGGCTCTCTCCATCGCGCAGCTCTTGGCCGAGGGTGGCGCGCGGGTGACCTTCGCGACGATGGACCCGATCCCCGGCCGCGATCTCGGGGCGCAGCACAAGCCGGTCTACATGCGCGCTCTGCGCCAGCGCGGCGCTCGCATCGCGCCCGACACGCGTCTCCTCGCCATCACCCCATCCGGCAACCGCCTCGCCGCGACGCTGGAGGATCGGTGGAGCTGGGAGAGGGTCGAGACCGATTTCGATGCCGTCGTGGTGGATCTGGGGGTGGTGCCGGATCCCAGTCTCTTCGAGGCCCTGTCGCCAGAGCCGGCCAATCGGGGTCGCCTCGATCTCCACGCCCTGGCCGATGGACGTGCGCAACCCGTCGTCCCCGGTCTCGATGCCCCGTCGTCTATCGCATCGGGGACGCGCTGATGTCACGCGATGTCCATGCCGCCCTCTATGAGGCGCGCCGGCTCTGCCGCCACCTGTGAGGCAACGCCAGAACATGCGCTTCCGTGCCCGCCGCTTCCACGACCAGCCGATCATTCACCCGGGCCTGAGCTCGGCGCTGGGGCACAACATCAACGGGCCCTGCCTGATCCGCGTGCCCCCATGGGTCGAGGCTCCGCTCGGACGTTACTATCTCTACTTCGCCCATCACGAAGGGCGCAGCATCCGGCTTGCCTATGCCGATGCGCTCACGGGCCCTTGGCATCTCCATCCCCCAGGCGCGCTCAGAATCGAGGACTCGCTCTTCCCTTCAGACCCCGCGCAGATCACGCCGCGGGTGGGGCGCATGGACCCTCACGCCCAGCTCGGGATCTCCGAGTTCATCCCCCATATCGCCTCGCCCGATGTGCTGATGGACAGAGCCGGCCAGCGGCTCCTCCTCTTCTTCCACGGCATGCTCGAGGATGGCGCGCAGAAGACACGGCTTGCGCTCTCGCGCGACGGGGTGAGTTTCGAGGCCCAGCCTGCCTTCTTCGACCACTACTATCTGCGCGTCTTCGCCTATCGGGGCTGGTACTGGGCGATTTCCTGGGGCGGTTACCTCTATCGCGCGGCCCGGCCGGAAGGCCCGTTCGAACGGGGTCCTCCTATCCTCGAGGGCGCCCCGCTCGCTGCGCCCGGAACCATCCTGCGTCACCTGGCGCTCTGGCGCCGCGGGGATCAGCTGCAGCTTTTCTACAGCCGGATCGGCGACACGCCGGAGGTTATCCTGCATGCGGAGATCGGGCTCGATGTCGATTGGCACCACTGGACGGTCGGGGCACCGCAGGAGATCCTGCGACCGTCCTTGGACTGGGAGGGCGCCTCTTTGCCGGTCGTAACCTCCCGCGCCGGCGTCGCACCCAAACCGGAACATGCCTTGCGCGATCCGTACCTCTTCGAAGATGCGGACGGCGCGCTGTACCTCCTCTATTCGGCCGCCGCGGAGCAGGCGATCGGGATTGTCGCCCTCGAGGCGCGGCCATGACCCGGCGCCATCCAATCCGCGCCCTCGGGGCGTCGCGCAGGGCGCGCCCGGCGGTCCCATGAGAATACTCGGCGCCTGGCCTGGCGCGGCCGAGCCTCGGACAGAGCCCTCGCTGCAGACGGGGGCGGCCCTGATGCTCATTGGCTGCGGCATCCTCACGATCAACGACGCCCTGATGAAAGCGCTGGTCGCGCAGATGCCGGTCGGACAAGCGGTGGCGCTGCGGGGTGCTGTGGGCGTTGTCCTGACCCTAGCGGTCGCACCTCTGATGGGCGGGTTTCGCACGCTCCTGCCCAAGAAGCCGAAGGCTGCCGGCCTGCTGACCGGGCTTCTGATCTGCAATCTGTTCCTCTTTCCGACGAGCCTGCGCTACATCCCGCTCGCCGATGCAATCATGCTGGCCTATCTCAGCCCCCTTGTCGTCGTGGCCCTGTCGCCCTGGATCCTCGGTGAGGCTGTGGGCTGGCGGCGCTGGAGTGCCGTCGTCGTCGGCCTGATCGGGGCGGCTCTCGTGATCGACCCGGGTGGCGGGGATCTTCACCCGGCCCTGCTGGCGCCCATCGTTGTCGCCGTGATCGTCGGGCTGCGGGACATGCTGACGCGCAAGTTCATCCATGGGGAGAACACGCTGGCGCTGGTCATGCTGGCCAATTTGGGGGCCGCGGTCGTGGGCCTGGCGAGCCTGCCGGTCGGCTGGACGCCGCTTGCCGGCGACGCGGTCTGGCTGCTGCTCTCGGCCGGCGCGCTTCTGACCATCTCGCAGTTCATGCTGGCGGCCTCCTTTCGCTATGCCGATGCGGCCATCCTCTCCTGCCTGAAGTACTCCTCCATCGTCTGGGCTGCCGGTCTCGGTTGGGTCTTTTGGGGTGAGAGCCTTGCGCTCAACGATTGGATCGGCGCCGCGCTCATCGTCTTCGCCGGCGTGCTAATCACGCTGCGCACCCCCCGCGCCAAACCCTGAAATGCAAAGCGCCGCCCCTGTGAGGGGGCGGCGCCGATCTTGAAGCGCGCAAAGCGATGAGCCGATCAGGTGTCGAGCCAGGCCGTCTCGTGGATGCGGAAGCCGTCGCCTTCGCCAACCGGGTGCGCGCTCCAGCCCTTGAGCGTCTCGGAGCGGGCATCCAGCCAGTCCGTGAAGACCGGGATCAGCGAGCCGCCCGTCTCATGGATACTCCGCTGGATCTCGCAGTAGACCTGCGCCCGCTCCGGCCCGTCGACCATGCCGCGCGCCTTGATGATAAGCGCGTCGAGTTCGGCCGAGCCATTGTGGCTCTCGTTCCACTTCGCATCCGACAGATGCACGAGGCTGAAGCGGAGATCCGCCGTCGGCCGCGGCATCCAGTTCGACATATGGAACGGCCGCTTCATCCAGACCGAGCTCCAGTAGCCGTCCGCCGGCTCGCGCTGAACCTCGATGTTGAAGCCGATCTTTTTGGCGCTCTCCGCGAGGTGCAACGCCAGATCCGGGGCCGGCGGGCCGCCTGCCGCCTCGGAGGTATGCAGCGTCAGCGTCTGGCCCTCCATCCCCGCCTTCTTGAGGTGGAACATCGCCTTCTCGGGGTCGTACTCGCGCTGAGCGATATCCTCGCAGAAGTACTTGTCGAAGGGCCCGATCGGCGTGTCGTTCGCCACGCGGCCATAGCCCTTGAGCACGTTGTCGACCATGCCCTGACGGTCGGCCATGTACTTGATCGCAAGACGCAGGTCGTTGTTATCGAAGGGCGGCGCATCCGACATCATCGGGAACGTGATGTGCCGCGAGCCGGGAGCGGCGGCCATCGTAACGCCCGGGGCATTGTTGATCAGATCGACCAGCTTCGGGTCGCAGCGGGTGACGAAATGCACATCGCCCGAGATCAGCGCGTTCATGCGCGCCGGCGTGTCGCCGATGCCGAAGCTCTCGACCTCATCCACATGGGCGACATCGTCGCGATAGTAGTTGGCGAAACGGCTCGCCAGCATGCCGACCCCCGGCTCGAAGCTCTCGAGCTTGTAGGGGCCGGTGCCGATGGCGTTGTTGAAGTCGGTGAAGCCGTCCGGGACGATCGCGGCGTGCATATCGCCGAAGTAGAACGGCAGGTCCCCATTCGGCCCGCTCAGCTCCACGACGATCCGGTCGTCGCCGTCCTTTTTGATATCGGTGATCGGGTCGAGCCAGGCTTTGATGATCGAGTCGCTATCATCACCGCGGTGGCGGTTGAGCGAGTAGATCACGTCCTCGACGGTCAGCGATTTGCCGTTGTGGAATTCAGCGTCCGTCTTGATCTTGAAGGTCCAAACGGTGGCGTCGTCGCTCGACTCCCATTCCGTCGCCAGATCCGGCTCGAGCGAGAGATCCTTCGCATAGCGCACCAGCGTGCCCATGGTCTGATAGGCGCGTTGGAAGTCGAGCGAGGTCGTCAGACGGTTCGGATTGAGCGTGTCCTTCGCGCTGTGGGCATACCAGCCGAGGATCAACCGACCGCCCTTCTTCGGCGTCTCGGCAATGGCTTTATCCGCGCTCAGGATCAGGCCACTGGTAGTCGCCGCTGTCAGGCCCAGCGCACCGACCCGACCGATGAATTCACGCCGCGAAATCCGTCCTTTGACGAACTGGGCGGCGAGGTACTCACCATGTTTTTTGTCCATGGAAAACTCCCTGTTGCCCGGCGTCCTCGATTGGGGGCCGGTTAGAGATAGAGCGTAGGCGATGTCCGATACAGGGGCAATCGGTTGTTCTGCCGCGCCGATTCTCTGCGAATTTGTCAGGGTCGCCCAAGATTAGCTGTTGCGCCCTGTTCATTTGTATTGTCCCATTCCGCCTAATCCCGAGAAAGACGGGGGAACAGCCCGTGCGGGGAGGATCATGCTCGGAAGGCTTATTCTTCGCAGAATCGGTCTGGGATTGGTGACTCTTCTCGTCGTTTCCTTGATCGTCTTTGCCGGTACCGAAATCCTGCCCGGAGATGTCGCTCAAGCGGTGCTTGGTCAGGGCGCCACACCCGAGACCCTGGCCGCCTATCGCGCGGAGATGAACCTCGATCGCCCAGCCTATGAACGCTACGGGGAATGGCTCCTCGGCTTGATGACGGGTGACCTTGGCAACTCGCTGGCCACGCAGCGCCCGGTCTCCGATATCATCGCGCCGCGGCTGCCGAAGACGCTGCTGTTGGGCGGCCTCGCGGCCCTGATCGCGGTGCCGCTCGCCGTCGGCTTCGGCCTCTATGCGGCGATGCGCCCGGGCGGTGTGCCGGACCGCTCGCTCACCACAGGCTCCATCGCGCTGACCTCTGCGCCCGAGTTCCTCGTCGCCACGCTTCTGGTCCTCGCCTTCGCGATCGAACTTCGCTGGCTGCCGGCGATCTCCCGCGTCACAGAGACGACGAGCTGGGGCGATACGATCATCGCCCTGCTGATGCCCGTGATGACGCTGACGGCGGCGGTCTTTGCGCCCATGATGCGGATGACGCGCTCCGCCGTGCTCAATGTGCTGAGCCAACCGGCCATCGAGATGGCGATCCTGAAGGGCGTGCCGCGGCGCACGATCATCCTCAAGCACGCCCTGCCCAATGCCATCGCGCCGATCATCAACGTGATCG
>JBCCLX010000007.1:0-25203 GCA_039026635.1 Pseudomonadota bacterium | reverse complement strand
GGCGGCGTCGCCCTGCGCCGGACCGCTCTGGCAGATGCCGGACGCGAGGCGGCGGAGGCGCTGATTGACGGGCCGCTCTTCCGGCTGCGCGATGGCGTGATCGTGGATCTGACGCCTGAGGCAGAGGCACTGCAGGGGGCTGCACGCGGGCTGCGTCTCGATGCCGTGCTGGCTGACCTGCTGGAGGATGGACGGGAGGAAGCGATCTCCGCGCTCGATAGTCTTGAGCGCACGGGCCGGACGATGCGCCTTTTGGTGACGGATCGAAAGGGGCGGCCCTGGGAGCTTTCCGGCCGTCCGCGCGGCGGCGAACTGATCGTCACGCTCCGGGACGCCAGCCTCTCCGTGACGGAGCTGCGAAAGTCCGAGGCGCGGATCAGCCTGCGGGAGAGGGCGCTGGAAGCAGGGTGGTACGAGCGTCGCGCCATCCTCAACATGCTGACAACCGGCAGCGCAATCGCCTGGCATCGTGGGCGCGACGGTCAGATGACCTGGTCGTCGGGCTGTGTGAAGACCCGCCATGGCAATGTCAGTGCACAGGAGACGGTGGCCCTGATCCGTGCGCGTCCGGGCGACACGGCAGCGGATGAGAACGGCGTCGTGCGCTCGCGGATCGAAATCCTGCCCGCCGGCGCGATCGAGCCGCTGCCGCTTCATGTGATCGAGGTCTTCGCCGCCGATGGCACGGCCACGGGACTGGCCATGGACGCGACGGTGGCCGCCCAGGCCGAGCGCACGCTCAGCCGTTTTGTCCAGACGATGACAGAGACTTTCGCACATCTGACGGCAGGCCTCGCCATCTTCGACCGCAACCAAAAGCTGGTGCTGTTCAATCCGGCCTTCGCCCAGATGCTCCAGCTCGATCCCGCCTGGCTCGCCAATCGCCCCTCGCTCAGGGATGCGCTGGATATGCTGCGCACCAAACGGCGGATCCCGGAGACGGGGGACTTTCACAGCTGGCGCGCCCGGCTGCTGTCGCTCTTCGAGAACCCCGAGCGTGTCGATTTTGATGAGGTCTGGCACCTGGCGGACGGCACCAACATCAAGGTGCTCGCGCGTCCACACCCGCATGGCAGCCTCGCCTTCGTCTTCGACGATATCTCCGATCGGGTGCGCCTCGAGCAGCGGTATCGCCAGTCGATCGATCTGCAGGAAGCAACGCTGAACCGGCTCGACGAAGCCCTCGCGGTGTTCGGCACCGATGGCCGCCTGCAGCTTGTGAACGACGCGTTCCATGAGATCTTTCGCACCGACCCCTCGATGATGCGCCCGGGCACGCATGCGCGCGAGGTGATGGCCCTGTGCTCGGGCTTGACGGTCGAGGCCGAGCTCTGGACCCAGGTGGCGGCCTTCATCACAGCGGCCGACGCGCGGCAACCCTTCACCGAAGGCGTCACGCTCGGCTCGAGCCGTCGGTTGCGGGTCCGTGTTGCTGCGCTTCCAGGCGGGGGAACCATGCTGGTCGCTGCCGATGTGACCGACAGCGAGCGGATCGCCGAAGCGCTGCGCGACCGCAACGAGGCGCTGGAGGCGGCGGAGGAGATGCGCACCGCCGTCCTCGATCAGATCAGCCACCGCCTGCGCACGCCCCTCAACACGATCTTCGGCTTCGGTCAGCTGCTGTCGGATGCGCGCTTCGGCCAACTCTCCGAACGACAGGGCGAGTATGCGGGCGGCATTCTCGAGGCATCGGGGCAGTTGCTCGACACTATCGACGAAGTGACCAACCTGGCGGCGCTGCGCCCGGGTGCGCGGCCGGAAGACGATGCCGTCCCCCCTCTCGCAGAGACCTTGGAGCTGACCCGTGCGCTCCTGCAAAAGCGCGCTGCGGAGGCCGGCGTCGCGCTCTCGGTCGACCTGCCGGACGAGGCGCTCCTGCCAGCCTGTCCTCCAGCGCATCTGCGCCAGGCACTCTTCAGCATGACTGCGGGTGCCATCTTGCGCGCGGGCCGTGGCGGGGCCGTATCGCTCGCCGCCGAACGCCGGGAAGGCGCCATTGCAATCGATGTCTTCGAAACACGCGCGGCCCCGATCGGCCCCGAGGATGGCGCCTCGGAGGGCGCATTCCAGGGTGCCTCGGTGGGTGCCTCTGGGGGCGTCTCTGGGGGCGCGACCACAGGCGCCGGTTCCGACGCCGCTCCCACCGACCCCGACCCCGGATCAACGGCTCTGGCCCTGAGCCGCCGCCTGGTGGAGGGCGTGGGGGGCTTTTTCTTGTCGAGCAAGGCGCTTGAGGCGGTGCCCGAGCCTCTCGAGCCGACGGAGACGGCTGAGGGTGCCGATCGACAAGCGGCTCTGACGGGCCGCACGACCGCAGTCTTCCCCGAGCGCGCGGTGACGCCCGACGCGTCTTCGGAGCCCGATGCCGGCGTGCTCGATGATGGCGAAGCATCGGTGGGCGACGCGGAACCGGCTCGATCGGTGAAAACCGCCCCCAGCGGTTCCGCAGGTCCCGCACCCGCGCAGCGCGGCGCAGCCTCCCGGCGAGACTGACCGGTAAGGCTCACCGGTGAGATCGACTGGTGAGACGGCCGATCTGACATCCCAGACCCGCCCCGAGCCAAATCTCCCGCCCGGTCTCTTGCACTGTCCTTCTTCCCGCCAACCCGCGTCACGATCCTCCACACCGGCCCCTACTTGCGCCACTCGGCGCACCCCACCCCCGCGCTCAGTCTGGCTCTAAAGGCCGAGGCACGGTAACGCTCTGGAGGCGGAGGGGCAGGAGAGGCGGCGCCGATGGCGGACTGGCGGGAGGCAGCGTGGCAGGAGCTGGAGGCGGCCCTCGCGACTGCGGCTGGCGCCCCGGGCACCGGCTGTCGTCTGCGTCTCAGCAATGAGGGGGCCACCCGCGCGCTCGGATACTGCCTTGCCGCAGCCCTCGGCCCCGGCGATGCGGCGCTGCTCTCAGGACCGCTCGGCGCCGGTAAATCGGCCCTCGCCCGAGCCGTGATCCAGGCGCGTCTCGCAGATCCCTCCGCCGACGTACCCTCGCCCAGCTACACGCTGGTCAATGTCTACGAGACAGCGGCGGGCCTCCCGATCTGGCACGCTGATCTCTACCGCCTCGGTGATCCTGAGGAGTTGATTGAGATCGGGCTGGAGGAGGCCTTCGCCGACTGTATCGCCCTGATCGAATGGCCCGAACGCCTCGAGAACCCACCCGCGCGCCGCCTCGAGATCACGCTCGCCCCTCTGCCCGGTGCGGAGGAGACGGGACGCATGGCGATGATCACCTGCCGCGGGGCATGGCCGGCCCTTTCGGGCCTGGCGACGCACCGCGAGGCCCCTGGCCCGACAGCCCAAGCGCCACAGAACACAGCATCGGGCAGCCCCCTTCAGCAGGCGCGAGAGGGGCTGACATGACGTGCGCCTTGGGCAACAACGAGGCTTCGGCTCGCCCCCACGGCCAACCCAACGACACCGCATCCAGTGCGGTCTCAGCCAGCCACGATGCGCGTCAGGCGCAGATCGCGGAGTTTCTCGAAGCGGCCGCGTTGATGCCCAATTCGGCCAGTCCGCTCGCAGGCGATGCATCGGCCCGGCGCTATCTGCGCGTGGCCACGACGAGTGGCAGAGCGGTCCTCATGGACGCACCGCGCCCTGCCAATGAGAGCATGGCTTTCTTCGTATCGGTCACGACCTGGCTGCGGGCGCGTGGCCTCTCCGCCCCAGCCGTTTTGGCCGCAGATCTTGAGACGGGGCTCTTGCTCCTGGAGGACTTAGGCGACGCACTTTTCGCCCGCGTTCTCGCCACGCTCAGCGCGCCGGGCGCACAGGAGACGGCGCTCTACACGGCCGCCACCGATCTGCTCGCGGCCCTGCCCGAGAACGAGGCGCCGCCAGGTATCGCCCCTTACGATGAGGCGACGCTGCTCCGCGAGGCGCGGCTTGCGACGGATTGGTGGTGGCCGGCTGCAGCCGGTGCCGCGGTCTCGTCGGAGGCGATTGCGACCTATGAGGCTGTGCTGCGCACGTCCCTGGCGCCAGCGCTCGAGACAGAGCTCGCACCCGTCTGCGTCCTCCGCGACTATCATGCCGAGAACCTCCTCTGGTTGCCCGATCGTGAGGGGGCGGCGCGCATCGGGTTACTCGACTATCAAGATGCGCTCCTCGGCCACCCTGCCTATGACCTCGTCTCGCTTCTGGAGGATGCGCGCCGGGATACCTCGGCGGCGCTGCGCGAGGCGATGGTCGCGCGCTATCTTGCACGACGGGGGCTTGGCGGCGAGGCGGCGGCGCATTTTCGCGTGGCCTATGCGGCGCTCGGCGCGCAGCGCAATCTCAAGATCATCGGGATCTTCGCGCGGTTGGCGTTGCGCGACGGCAAGCCGCGCTATCTCGATCTGATACCCCGCGTCTGGGCGCATCTGCAGCGCGATCTGGCCCATCCGGCACTGGCGCCGCTGGCGGCCTTGGTGGCGCGGCATATCCCGCCACCTGGGCCCGCGCAGCTCGCGGCTGTCGCAGCCAAGACGGGGGAGGGCGCGCCGTGAACGCGGCCCCGCAGTCGGCGCTTGTCCTCGCGGCCGGTCGTGGCACGCGGATGCGCCCGCTCACGGAGCGCATGCCCAAGGCGCTGGTCCCCGTGGCAGGGCGTGCGCTGGTGGATCGCGCCCTCGACCATGTGACTGCGGCCGGGATCGAGAAGGCGACGGTGAACCTGCATCACTTCGCCGATCAGCTGGACGCCCATCTGTCGACACGCTCAAAGCCCATGATCACGCTCTCCGACGAACGCGATGCCCTGCTGGACACGGGCGGCGGGCTGGCGGCAGCGAGCCACCTTCTCGGGGACGGCCCGGTGATCACGCTGAACGCCGATGCCGTCTTTGCCGGACCCGAGCCACTCATGGTCCTGAAAGCGGCCTGGGCCGACTGCGATGCCGATCTCCTGATGCTCCTTGTGCCGCGCGAGGCGACGGTTGGGTATACGCGGCCCGGAGACTTCTTTTTGGCGCATGATGGTGCGGCGCCCCATCGGCGCGGTCCGGCGCCGAGCGCGCCCTTTGTTTTTACCGGCGCTCAGATCGCTGGGCCGCGCGCCCGGACGATCGCGGCGTCAATCGCCGATGAGGAGCCGGTGTTTTCCCTCAACCTCGTCTGGGATCGGCTGCTCTCGGAGGGACGCTTGGCGGCCGTGAGATGGCCTGTGGGGCCGGGGACCGCAGCGGCCCAGGGCGCATGGGCCGATGTCGGCACGCCGGCGGGGATCGCTGAGGCAGAGGGTGCTCTCGCCCGCTGGTCGGCCACCGAGCCCGCCCTGATGCCCCGGCCCGTCCCCGCGCCTGTGACCGAGGGGCCATGACGCTCCTCTTCCCCGGTCCCGCGCCCCGCGTCTTCGCAGTCCCGCCGGGCGAGGACTATGCAGCGCTTCTGGCCGCCGGGCTCGGGCAGCGGCTCGCCGACCTGCCGCCCGAGCACGCGCTCGACATCGAGATCCTGGTCAATAGCCGCCGGGCTGAACGGGTGATCGCCGATGCCTTGGCCGAGCGCCGGGGTGGGGCGCCGGTGCTGATGCCACGCCTGACACTGCTCGGCGATCTGACGGAACGCGCGCTTTTGGCGGGCGCCCCCCAGGCCCCCCTCTTGCCGCCCCTCCGCCGGCGCTTGGTGCTGACAACGCTTGTCGAGGCCTGGATCCAACGCCCCGGTGTCACGCTCCCGGCGGCTGCAGCACCCGATCTCGCACAAGGGCTCGCAGCGCTCGTCGATCTCCTGGACGAGGCGGGCCTGCCGCTTTCGGCGCTCAACGATGCAGCGCCCGCGCTGCCGGAGCTCGCGCGTCACTGGGAGCAATCGCTGGATTTTCTCGGCATTGTCCGAGAGCGCTGGCCCGAAATCCGTGAGGCTCTGATGCCCGGCAGCCTCGATGGCGCCGCACAGCAGCGGGCGGCGGCGCTCGCGCTCATAGCGGCCTGGCAGGCGGCACCACCGGCCCATCCGATCATCGTCGCGGGATCGACGGGGTCGCGCCCGGTGACGGCGCTCTTGATGGCAGCCATCGCTCGGCTGCCCCAGGGCGCGCTCGTCTTGCCCGGTTTCGACCCCGGGACACCGGAGGATATCTGGGCCACGGCCGGTGCCGATCATCCGATCGGGCCCTTCCGGGGGCTGCTCGAGAGCCTCTCGATCGCTCCGGCCGATGTTGCGCTTTGGCATCCGGCACCCGCATCTGCGCGCCGGAGCTTTCTTACGGCCGCGCTCCGTCCCGCGCCGGTCACCGATGCCTGGGCTGCTGCGCGCGACGGGCTCTCGGCTCTTGCCGGCCCTGCGGCTGAAGAGCTGACCTTGCTTGAGGCCGAGGACGAGCGAGGTGAAGCAGAGGCGCTCGCGCTCGCGATCCGAAAGGCCCTCGAGCAGCCGAAGACCCGCGTTGCCGTGGTCACGCGAGACGCCACGTTGGCCCGGCGCCTTACGGCGGCGCTGGCGCGCTATAAGATCCTGCCGGATGACAGCCTCGGCATGCCGCTCGCCCTCTCGCCCGCCGGGCGGTTGGCCGCGCAGGCGCTCGATGCCGTCCTGCCGGTGGTGCGTGCCGGGGCCGCGGCGAACCCGGTCGCGCTCGCGGCGCTTCTGGCCCATCCCTTCCTGCGTGCCGGCCTTCCCCGGGCGGATCATCGGCGGATGGCGCGGCGCTACGAGCGTCAGGTTCTGCGGCGGCGCGGTGGCGTTGGCACGGGTGCAGGCGGCCAGGCGATGCCGCAGTGGCCCGGTCGGGACCATCGAGGTCGGCCCATCGAGATCGGGGAGGCTGAGCAGGCCTGGCGCTCTGGGATCGAAGACGCCCTTGCCCCGCTCCTGGAGGCACTTCAGTCGAGGGCACCGCTCGCCGGGCTTGTCGCCGCCCATCGCGAGACCATCGCGCGCCTCAGCCGTGAGCCTCTGGAACCGGAGGATGCAGCGCCGGCCGCCTCTGCAGGATCGAGGAGCTCGGGGGCCGAGGAGGCGGCGTTCCCCTTCGCCGCTGCACCCGATGGGGCGGCGCTCACCCTCCTCTTCGATGCCCTGGCAGAAGCGGCCGAGGATCAGGGCAGCGCCCCGCCCGCCATGGCACCCGCGGCCTATGCGGCCCTCCTCGATCAGCTGATGCGGGCGGAGACGATCCGCCCCGACGCCGGCCGACCGCATCCTCGTGTCGCGATCTGGGGCACGATGGAGGCGCGCACGGCGGCGGCGGAGCTCACGATCCTCGCTGGACTGGAGGAGGGGGTCTGGCCGCCCGTGCCCGATCCGGGGCCCTGGCTCAGCCGGCCCATGCGCGCGGCCCTCGCCCTGCCGCAGCCCGAGCGCGAGATCGGCCTCTCCGCCCATGACTTCCTGCAGGCCGCTTGCCGCCCCGCGGTGATCCTGGCGCGGGCGAAGCGGCGCGGTGGGGCGCCGACGGTGCCTTGCCGCTGGCTCGTCCGGCTCGAAACCCTCCTGCGCGGGACCGACCCTGCAGCGCTTGATGCCATGCGCGCGCGGGGCCGGCAGTATCTCGATCTGGTCCCCGCGCTCGATCGGCCGCATGCGGGGGACGAGACCACCCGCGCCCCCCGCCCCTGTCCCAGCCCGCCCGTGACGGCCCGCCCGCGGGTCCTGAGCGCCACGGCCCTCAACCGGCTGACGCGCGATCCCTATGCCTATTATGCCGAGGCCATCCTCGGCCTCGAACGGCTCGATCCCATCGGCGCGCCCCTCGATCCGCGTGACATCGGCACAGCGCTCCATCGTGTGATGGAAGACTGGGTGCGCGAGGGCGCGGCCATTGAGGACCCCGATGCTGCCCTCACCCGATTGCTCGCACTCGCGCATGCGGTCTTTGCGCGAGACCTGCCCGATCCGGCTGAGCGCCGGTTTCGCCTCGGCCGGCTGCGGCGGGCCGGCGCCAAGATCGTCGCAGGCGAAGCGCGGCGGCAGGCGCGGGGGCGTCCGCTCCTCCTCGAAGGGCGCGGGCGCATGAATGTCCCGCTCTCTGACGGCGCCCCGGCGGTCCTGACAGCGCGCGCCGATCGGATCGATGCGACATCGAGCGGCGGCCTCGTTTACGACTACAAATCAGGCAAACCGCCGAGCCAGCCGCAGATCGGGCGTTTCGAGCATCAGCTGCATCTGCAATCGCTGATCCTGGAGGCCGGTGGTTTCGAGGGCCAGCTGCCGCGACCGGCCGAAGGTGGGGCCTATATCGGCGTCTCGGATGGGGACATGGTCGAGCCTAAGGACCTTGCGGCAAAGCTGCCCGGTTATCGCGCGGAGCTTATCCAGCATTTGGAAGCCTATCTGGTCGCCGGCACCGGTTATCTCTCGCGCCGCGCGATGGCGCGGATGGAGGATGCGGGGGACTACGACCATCTCGCCCGTCGCCAGGAATGGGAGGGTGAGGATGGCTGAGCTTGCCACCCCGCCAAGACCGCGCCGGCCGACGCCCGAGCAGCGCGCCGCCGCCGATCCGACGGCCTCCGTCTGGGTGGGGGCGAATGCGGGTTCGGGCAAGACACGGGTTCTGATCGAGCGGGTGGCCCGGCTTCTCCTCTCAGGCACGGCGCCCGAGCGCATTCTGTGCCTCACCTACACCAAAGCGGCCGCGGCCGAGATGCAGGAGCGGCTCTTCCACACGCTTGGCGATTGGGCCATGGCCGATGACGCAGCGCTCGACGCGGCCTTGGCGGCACTTGAGGATCTGAGCGACGGCGCAGCAGGCCCGACAGAGCACCTGAAAGCGGACGTGACAGCGCGTCCTTCGCAGCGCCTGGCGGAAGCGCGGCGCCTTTTCGCCAGCGCACTCGAAACTCCCGGCGGGCTGCGGATCCAGACGATCCATGCCTTTTGCGAGAAGCTGCTGCGCCGTTTCCCTCTCGAAGCCGGTGCTGCGCCGCGGTTTCGCGTGGCCGATGATCGGACGGCGAAGGCGCTGGGCCTGGAGGCCGCCGCTGCCCAGGGGCGGGCGGCAGAAGCCGGGCAATCCGACGCGCTCGACCGTGTGGCCGCTCGCGTCTCCGGTGATACGGCTGCAGCGCTGCGTGAGCGCGTGCTGGCGCTGCGAGACCGGTTTCCGGCCGGTGCAGCGGGTCCAGAGGTGGGCCGAGAAGCGGGGGGTGGGACAGAGGCGGCCCTTGCGGCCCATTACGCGGGCCCGATCCGGTCAGGACCGGAAACGGCGGCTGCGGCCGGGCTCGCCCGTCTGGAGCCTGGCGCTCTCGAGGCCGTTGCCCAGGCGATGCTGACCCATGCGCATGGCAGCTGGAAAAAGGGCCCAGCACTCTCGGCGGCCCTGGCGGCGACGGCACCGCTCAAGCGCGCGCGCGCCTTGCTCGCGTCCATGCTGGGGGAAGGCGGTAAGGCCTATCGGCCAAGCTGGCTCTTCGGCAAGAAGGCGGAGGCGGCATATCCGGGCATCGGGGATCGCTATGCGGCGCTCAGCGAGGGGCTCGCCGTTCTCGATGAGGATCTGAAAGCCGTCGAGATGGCCGGACGGGCGGCAGATCTGGCAGCTTTCGCCCAAGACAGTCTGCGCCGCTATCGCGCCTTGAAGGACGGCGGCGGCTGGCTCGATTTTCAGGACCTGGTCGATCGGTGCCGCGATCTGCTTGGCGACCCGGGCCTCGCGCCCTTCGTCCTCTGGAAACTCGATGGCGGCATCGAGCACATCCTTGTCGACGAGGCGCAGGACACGAGCCCGGTGCAATGGGCTGTGATCACCGCCATCGCCGCCGAGTTCTTCGCTGGCGACGGGGCGCGCCCGACAAGCCCGAGCGGCCGACCCCGCACATTCTTTGCCGTGGGCGACGAAAAGCAGTCGATCTATTCGTTTCAAGGGGCCGATCCGGAGGCGTTTCACGCCACGCGCCTAGCGCTCGTGCAAGCCCTGGAGGGGATCGGCCGCAGCCTCGAAGCCCCGGCCCTCGAAACCTCCTTCCGCTCCGCGCCGGGGATCCTGGCGTTGGTGGACGCGGTTTTCGCTGGCCCAGCGGCCCAAGGCTTGGTGCGCGATGCCACGCCGCCGCGCCATACGGCCGCCAAGGGTGGGGATGCGCTGATCGAGATCTGGGACCCGATCGAGCCTGCAGAGAAGCCGGAGGAACAGCCCTGGTGGGATCCGGTCGATACCCCCAACCCGGCGCGGGCCGAGATCCGCCTTGCCCATGTCCTCGCCCGCGAGATCGCTCGGATCATCCGAGAGGACATGCTGCCCGCCGATGCCATAGGCGAGACAAGGCCGACCCGGCCCGGCGATATCATCGTGCTGATGCGCAAACGCGGGCTGCTGGCGCGCACGATGGTGCCGGCGCTCAAGGCCGAGGGCGTGCCGGTCGCAGGGGCCGACCGGATGGTGCTGACCGACGAGATCGCGGTTCAGGACCTGCTTGCCGCCCTGCGCGTCGCCGCGAGCCCGGATGACGATCTCTCCCTCGCGGCCCTTCTGCGCTCTCCTCTCGCCCGTGTCGACGAGAGGGCGCTCTATGACCTGGCCGCCGGGCGCAGCCGTGCCGAGCAGCTTTCGGCACGGCTCGATGCGGCTCGCGAGCGTCATGCCGAGGATGCAGCCTTCGTCGACGATCTCCTGAACCAGGCCGATTTTCTGCGCCCCTATGAGATGCTCGAGCGCATTCTGATCCGCCATGGGGGGCGTCGCCGCCTGCTCGCGCGTCTGGGGCCAGAGGCGGAGGATGCCATCGACGCGCTTCTCGACGCAGCGCTCGCTTATGAGATGGAAGAGAGCCCGAGCCTGACGGGCTTCCTCGCTTGGATCGAGGCTGATGCCGCCGAAGTCTCGCGCCGCCCGGGCGAGGCGGAGGATCTTGTGCGCGTGATGACGGTGCATGGCGCCAAGGGGCTGGAGGCGCCGGTCGTCATCCTGCCCGACACGCTGGGCGTTTCGGGGCGGAGCGGGCGCGGTCCTCAACTTCTCACGCTGCCGGCTGCGGACAATCGCCCCGGCCTCGTTCTGTGGCCCGGCCCTGCGGCTCAGGATGACGCGCTGGCGGCAGAGGCGCGCCAGGCGGCTGCCCTGCGCGAGACGGCGGAGGAGAGGCGCCTTCTCTACGTTGCTCTCACGCGCGCTGAGCGGCGGCTGCTGATCTGTGGTGCTGGCAGGCCCGTGGTCGAGGATGGAAAGGAACGGCCCGAGCATCAGGAGGCCGCTCGTGCCGCCGTTTGGTACCGGATGGTAAACGCGGGGGTGGAGCGGCTGGGCGGCGCCCGGGCCGTTGCACCGCCTGGGGGGGTCGACGGCGCGCGCCGGCTTGGGCCCGACCCTGATCGCCGAACCCTGGCCCGGCCTGAGAGCCCCGAGGGGCCGAGCCGCGCAGCGCTGCCTCGCTGGGTGAGCCCCGCGGCGCCGGAGAAGCGCGTCACACGGCTTACACCCTCCGCCCTCGCGCCGGGGGAGCGGGAGGACGCAACGGGCGCCCTAGATCCCCCCGAGCCGCTCAGCCCACCCCAGCCGGGGGTCGATGGGCCGGTGTCGGAGGGGCATGGGCACCGCGCATCCCCGCTCCGCCATGGTCTCGCCGTCCATCGCTTGCTCGAGCATCTGCCCGGACATCCGACCGGCGCCCGCGCACCCTTGGCCGCCGCGCTCTTGGGTGCTGGGTCAGCGGGTGGGCTCGACGAAGCGGCAATTGAGGCCGCGCTCGGCGAGGCGGTCGCTGTGCTCGAAGCCCCCTTTGCGGCGCTCCTGTTCGGCCCCGGCTCGCGTGCTGAAGCCGAGATCGCGGGCACGCTGCCGGAGGGCGCGCTGCGGGGCCGGATCGATCGGCTGGTGGTCACGCCTGACCGTGTCCTCGCCGTCGATTTCAAGACCGATGCCACCCCGCCACCGGCCGCCACCGCGCCTCCAGCCGGCTATCTCGCGCAGCTCGGCGCCTATGTCGCGGCGCTTACCCCGCTCTTCGCCGACCGTCCCGTCGCCGCCGCCATCGTCTGGACGACCATTCCCCGCCTCGACATCGTCAACCCCGATGCAGCGCAAAGGGCCTTTGCCGCGGCCGCCGGGCGGCTTGCTGTGGGTCCTGCTTGATGTCGCGCGCGCCGGGCCATACCTTCATCGTTCGACCGAAAGAAAAGCGGCCCGCCCGGCACTGCGCTGGCGCCAGGGCGCACACAATCGAAGGGAAGAGACCATGTCGACCATGAGTGTGAGCGACGCGAGTTTCGAAGCCGATGTGCTCAAGTCCGATCTGCCCGTCGTCGTCGATTTCTGGGCGGAGTGGTGCGGGCCCTGCAAGCAGATCGGCCCGGCGCTCGAGGAGATCGCGGGCGAGCTTGATGGCAAGGTTCGCGTCGCCAAGATCAACATTGACGACAACCCCAACACGCCGTCGCGTTATGGCATTCGCGGTATCCCAACGCTTCTGATGTTCCGCGGGGGAGAGGTTGTCGAGAAGAAGGTTGGCGCCGATAGCAAGCGCGGTATCGCCGGCTGGATCGAAGACGCGCTCTGAGGAGCGGCTGAGGCCTTCTGCGATCGGCCCCGTGCTGGCCGGTCGCTTCTGACCCGACGGCCCGTTGTTGGCCGGTCGCGTTCTCCCCGCTCCCACCATTTGCGAAGCCCATGCAGCCGCTCCCGATCGACGAGGCGCTGCCGGCGCTCCTGAGCGCGCTCGAGACGGGCAGGGTCGCTGTGCTCGCGGCGCCGCCGGGGGCGGGCAAGACGACGCGGGTGCCGCCGGCCCTCGCCGCCGCGCCCTGGGCGCAGGGGCGGGTTCTGATGCTGGAGCCGCGCCGCGTCGCCGCCCGTGCAGCGGCCGAACGGATCGCGGCGGAGGCGGGCAGCACGCCGGGCGGTTTCGCCGGATACCGCATTCGTGGCGAGACCCGGGTGGGGCCGGAGACGCGGGTGGAGGTTGTGACGGAAGGCGTGCTCACCCGCATGCTGCAGGCCGATCCCGAGCTGGACGGCATCGCCGCAATTGTCTTCGACGAAGTGCACGAGCGCTCGATCCATGCCGATCTGGGCCTCGCACTCGCCCGGGAGGTGCAAGAGGCGCTGCGCCCTGATCTGCGCCTTCTTGCCATGTCGGCGACGCTGGAGACAGCCCGCTTTGCCGCGCTCCTCGGCGGCGCGCCGGTCATCGAGAGCGCGGGGCGCCTCTTCCCCGTCGAAACACGTTGGCTCGAGCGTTCGGTTCAGAGCGTGCAGCACAGCGCGGCGCGGGGCACGCGCGGGCCAAGGCTGGAGGATCGAACGGCCGCGCTCATCCGCCAGGCGCTCGCCGACGAGCCGGCGGGGGATATCCTCGTGTTCCTGCCCGGCGTTGGCGAGATCACGTGGGTCTCGGGCCTCCTCGACGATCTGCCGAGCGGGCGCCCGTCGATCGCCGTTGTGCCCCTCCATGGCAGCCTACCCTTCAAGCAGCAGCGTATGGCGCTGGCCGCTGATCCGGAGGGTAGGCGTCGGGTTGTGCTCGCGACCGCCATTGCCGAGACCTCGCTGACGGTCGAAGGCGTTCGTGTCGTCGTCGATGCCGGGCGGGCCCGGCGGGCGGAGACGGATCCCGCCACGGGTCTTTCGCGCCTTGTCACCGTCCCGGTTTCGCGTGCCGAGGCGGAGCAGCGACGCGGCCGTGCCGGGCGTCTCGGCCCCGGTATCTGCTACCGGCTCTGGACGCGGGCGGAGGAGGGCGCGCTGCCGGCATTTGCCCCCCCGGAGATCGCGCGGACGGACCTGGCGCCCCTTGCGCTCGAACTCGCTGTTTGGGGTGCGGAGGATGCAGCCGCCCTGGCCTTCCCCGATCCCCCACCGGGTCCCGCGCTGGCCGAGGCGCGGGCGCTCCTTGCGCGCCTCGGGGCACTCGATCCGGCCGGGGGCGCGACGGCGCATGGGCGCGCGATGGCCCGTTTTCCCGCTCACCCTCGGCTCGCGCATATGATCCTTAGGGCAGGGGACGCCGGGGATGGGGCCGATACGGGCCCCCGCTTGCGCCTTGCGGCGCGTCTGGCAGCCCTTCTTGGCGAGAAGGACCCGTTGAGCGCCGGGGCCGCTGGCGCCGATATCGGGCGACGTCTGCAGGCGCTCAACGATCCGGCCCAAGCAGGGCGTGAGGGCGCCGATCGGGCGGCTTTGGAGCGTATCCTGGCGGAGGCGCGCCGACTGCTGGCTGCCGCTGGCATCAAGCCCGAGGGCTCGGTTGCCCCAGCGAGCGAGGCCGGTGCGCTCCTTGCGCTGGCCTACCCAGACCGGATTGCGCTGCGCCGGCCCGGGGCGCGGCCACGTTACCTGCTGGCACAGGGGCGCGGCGCGGCGCTCGATCCAGGCGATGCGCTGGCCGGCGCACGGATGCTGCTGGCCTGGGATGTTGCGGATGCGGCGCCGGATGCGCGGATCCGGGGGGCGGCCTTTTTCGATGAGGCGAGCCTGCGCGCGCTCTACGGCTCCGATATCGCCTCCAAACGCGTTGCGCATTGGTCTCGGCGTGAAGGTCGCGTCGTTGCCGAAGAGCAGGAACGCTATGGCGCCCTCGTCCTCGAGGCCCGGGCTTGGCGCGATGCGGATGCCGAGACGCTGGGCCGTGCCCTTTGCGAGGGCATCCGCGATCTCGGCCCTGACCGTCTCGCTTGGCCAAAAGGAGCGGCAAGCTTGCGGGCGCGCGTTGCCTGGCTGCGCGGTGTCGCGCCCGAGGGGGAGCCCTTAGACCTACCCAGGCAAGCGCGCCAATCCGGTCTCGCCGACCGGCTGCCTGATCTCGGCGACGCAGCCTTGGCGGAGACGCTGGAGGATTGGCTCTTGCCGTTCCTGTCCGGAGAGATGCGGGTGGAGGCGGTGCCGGGCGCGGTTCTCTCAGCCGCGCTCGATCATCTCCTCGGCCAGGACTTGATCGCCGAGATCGCCCGCGCAGCGCCAACGCATTTCGAAACACCGCTCGGCGGTCGAGCGGCCATCGACTATGCGCGCGCCGAGCCGACCGTCACGATCCGGGTGCAGGAGCTTTTTGGCGTGACCGAGCATCCGCAGGTGGGGCGTCCCCCACGCCCACTGCTGCTGGAGCTCACCTCGCCGGCGGGCAGGCCGGTGCAGACGACGCGGGACCTGCCGGGATTTTGGGCGACGTCCTATGCCGATGTGCGCAAGGACATGCGGGCGCGCTATCCCCGCCATCCCTGGCCAGAGGATCCCGCCGCCGCGGCGCCCACGCGCCGCGCCAAGCCCCGGGGGACGTGATCCTCAGCCTGCCTTGGCGCGGGCGAGGCAGGCGGCGGTGCGCCGGATGATATCGGCCATCTCGTCTTCGGGGGCGACGAGGGCGAGGCGCAGAAAGCCCGCCGCCGCTTGCCCGAAGCTCTCCCCCGGCATCATCGCGATGTGCTCTTCTCCCAGAAGCCGCGCCGCGAAATCAGGCGCCGACAGGCCTGAGGCACGGATGTCGAGCAGCAGATACATCGCGCCCTCAGCCGGCAGCGCCCTGAGCCCGGCCCCTTCCGGGATCGCCGCCACGGCCGCCGCCGCGCGCCCACGATAGAGTGCTGCGAGCCGCGCCTCCGCTTCGGTGGCACTTGTCAGGGCGGTGGTCGCTGCGGCCTGGATGAAGCCCGGGATGCCATAGGTGGTGGCGACCACATAATCCGACGCCCGCCCGATCGCCTTGGCCGGCCCCGCGAGCCAGCCGACGCGCCAGCCCGTCATCGCGTGGCTCTTCGAGAGCGAGCCGACGATCAGCGTACGCCCCGCCATGCCCGGCAGCGCGCGGGGGCTGATGTGCGGCGCGTTGCCATGGGTGTGGCCCGAATAGACCTCGTCCGAGATCACCCAAAGATCATGTTCCCGCGCCAGCGCTGCGATCCCCTCCAACACGGCAGGCGGATAGACCCGCCCCGTTGGATTGTTCGGGGTGTTCATCAGGATGGCGCGGGTGCGCGGCCCAATGGCCTCGGCCAGCCGCGCGGGATCGGGGAGAAACCCGTCTTCCGGCGCCAAGGCCACAGGGCGCGGCACACCGCCTGCCGCGCGCACCGTCTGCGGATAGGTCGCGTAATAGGGGTCGAAGAATACGCATTCATCGCCGGGATCGAGCGTGAGGCGCATGGCAATCTCAAGCGCCGCCTGCCCGCCCAGGGTCAGCTGGATCTCTTCGGGAGCAAAGGCGGGGCCCAGGGCATCGGGCCCCAGCTTGCTCGCCTGCGCCGCTGCGGCCGCGCGCAATGTCGGCGAACCGGGCACGGGCGCATAGCCGAGCCAGCCCTCGCGCAGTCCCACCACGGCCGCTTCGACGATCGCGGGATCGGTCCGCGTGTCATGGTCGCCCACGGCGAGATTGTAGACCGAATGCCCTTCCGCCATCAGCTGCCGGGCGCGGATGTAGATGGCCCAACCATCGTCGTCCCCCCCACCGAGAAGACCCGCGGCACTCGCTGAGAGCGTCGCGGGCTGATCGATCAGGGAAACGGCTGGGGTGGGGGCGGGCGCCATAGTGGCGAGGCCCGCCCGATCATCGGGTGCCGTCATTCTTCGAGGCTGACGGGCACAAAGCGCAGATCGCCGCCGGCATGGACGAGCAGGAGGACGGCCTTCTTGCCTTCGCCACGCACGCGCTCGACCTGGGCTTCCACGTCCTCGATGCTGGCCACGCGCTCCTGGCCGACCTCGACGATCACCTGGCCGGCGGCCAGGCCCTCGGTCGCCGCCGGGCCCTCGGGCATCACGCCAGCGATGAGCACGCCTTCGACATCCTCGGGGATGCTGTATTCGGCGCGGGCCGCATCCGTGATCGGCGCGAGCTGGAGGCCGAGGGTGGCGAGATCCGTCGGCGCCTGCTCCTCAGCGGGCTGGAGCGAGGCGGGCTGGAGCGTGGCCTGCTCCTCGAGAAGGCCGAGCGTCACCTTCACGCTCTGCGTCTTGCCCTTCCGAAAGATCACCACGCGCACGGTGCTGCCCACGGCGGTGTCGGCGACGATCCGGGGCAGGTCCCGCATCTCGGCGATGTCCTGGCCGTCGAACTTGAGGATCACATCCCCGGCCTCGATGCCCGCATCAGCCGCGGGGCCGTCGCCCGTGACGTCTGCGACCAGAGCACCGGCGGCGGTTTCGAGACCCAGGGCCTCGGCAAGCTCGTCGTTCACCGTCTGAATGCGCACGCCGAGCCAGCCGCGCTTGGTGGTGCCGAATTCGCGGAGCTGTGCGACGACGTTGTCTGCGATGGCGGCGGGCACGGCGAAGCCGATGCCGATCGATCCACCCGTGGGCGAGATGATGGCGGTGTTCACGCCGATCACTTCGCCATCGAGGTTGAAGAGCGGGCCGCCCGAGTTGCCGCGGTTGATGGCAGCGTCGGTCTGAATGAAGTCGTCATACGGCCCGGCGTTGATGTTGCGATCCCGCGCCGAGATGATGCCGGCCGAGACCGAGCCGCCGAGGCCGAAGGGGTTCCCGATGGCCAGGACCCAATCGCCGACGCGGCTCTGCTCGCTGTCCCCGAACTTCACGAAGGGCAGCGGGCCCTCGGGGGACACTTTCAGGAGCGCAATGTCGGTTTTCGGATCGGTGCCGACCAGCTCGGCATCGAGGCTCGTGCCATCGGCGAAATTGACGGTGATCTCATCGGCGCCTTCGATCACGTGGTTGTTGGTGACGACATAGCCCTCGGCCGAGATCACGAAGCCGGAGCCCAGCGACTGGACTTCCCGCGGGCCTTGCGGACGCCCGCGCTCGAAAAAGTCGCGGAAGAGATCTTCGAAGGGGTTGCCCTCCGGCACCTGCCGGTCGCCCCGTTCGGGGCGTTCGACCGTCTGGGCCGTCGAGATGTTGACCACGGCGGGGCTCAGGCGTTCGGCCAGATCGGCGAAGCTGCCGGGGCGGGCCTCAGCCTGGGCCGTTGCGGGCGCCAGGGCTGCGCCTCCGATCACGGCGACTGTGGGCGCCGCGGCGACAGCGACAACGGCGGCCAGGCGGCCAATGCGGCGGAAGGGCGTTTTCATCGTTTATGCTCTCCTCGGGTCTTGCGACACCTGCGGCCCCCTGGCCGTCAGGCTACTGTCTCACGCAGAGTGACGAAGCGCCAGCGCGCGTCCCGCCTCACCGCCCTCTCAGGCTCGGATCAGCAGATAGGCGAGGGCACCGGCGACCACCATGGCCCCGCCAAGGAGCCGCCGTCGCGCTTCGTTGATATTATCGAGCGAGGCGACCAATTCCGGCAGGGAGCCCGCGAAAATTGCTATCGCGAGCCCCTCGATCAGCAGCATGAGGGCGATGGCTGCAGCCAGATCCATGCGCCCTCCCGGTTTTAGTTCGCGGTGGCAGAGGCGCCGCGATCGTTCTTCAGGTAGTTGAAGAATTCGCTGTCCGGCGAGATCACCAGCGTCGAGTTCTCCCCCCTCAGCGAGCGCTCATAGGCACTGAGCGAGCGGTAGAAGGCGAAGAACTCCGGATCGCGCTTGAACGCGCCGGCGAAGATCGCGTTGCGCTCGGCATCGGCTTCACCGCGGATGATGTCCGACTGGCGCTGAGCGTCCGAGACAAGCTCTGTTGCCTCGCGATCGGCGGTGGCGCGCACCTCCTGAGCCTTCTCCTTACCGCGCGCCCGCTCGTCCGCGGCCTCCCGCTCACGCTCGGCCTGCATACGGGCGAAGGTCGCGTTGAGATTTTGCTCCGGCAGGTCGGCGGCTCGAATACGCACGTCCACCACCTCGATCCCGAAGGCGCGGGCGCCTAGGCGTGCCACCTCACCGATCTGGCTCATCAGCGCGGACCGTTCCGGGCTCAGCACGTCGGCCTGCGGGACCGAGCCGAGCACCTGACGAATCGCCGGGTCTAGAAGTTGGGTCAGGCGGAGGCGGGCCGAACGCTCCGTCTGCACGGTCTGGCGGAAGAGCACCACGTCGGTGATGCGCCAGCGCGCGAAGGCATCGACGACCAGGCGCCGTTCATCCGCGGGCGTGACCTCGATCTCGGAGAGCTCCACCGGCAGGATGCGGTCCTCGTAGAGCGCCGTCTCCTGGATGAAGGGCAGGCGCATGTAGAGGCCCGGCTCCGTCACCACGCGCTTGACCTGACCGAATTGCAGTACGATCGCCTGCTTGCGCTCGTCCACGATGAAGATCGCGGAGAGCAGGGTGAAGACGACGACCGCGCCAGCCGCGACACCAATGGGGATCCAGCGCATCAGTTCGTCCCTCCGCTCTGGAAGCTCCGGTTCCCCGAGGTTTCCGCGCGCGCCTGAGTGCGGCCGCGGTTGAGTTCGTTGAGCGGGAGATAGGGCACGACCCCTTGGCCGCCGTTGCCGCCCGTCTGCTCGTCGATGATGATCTTGTCCACGTCACCGAGGACCCGCTCCATCGTCTCGAGGTAGAGGCGCTTGCGCGTCACTTCGGGCGCGTTGGCGTACTCCTCATAGACCGAGATGAAGCGCGCGGCCTCACCCTTGGCCTCGTTCACCACGCGGGCGCGATAGGCCTCGGCCTTCTGCAGCATCTCGGCCACCTCACCGCGCGCAGCCGCGAGCGTCTGGTTGGCATAGGCATCGGCGCGCTTTTCCTCGGTGTCGCGATCCTGCTCGGCCGCCTGAACATCGCGGAACGCGTCGATCACTTCGGGCGGGGGATCGGCGTCAGCGAAGTTGACGGTGATGATGTTCACGCCGGCGTTGTACTCATTCAGCGTGTTCTGGATCAGTTGCTGCACCTGGCTCGCGATCTCGGCACGGTCGCGGCTGAGGATCGGTTTCAGCTGCGAGCGCGCGATCACCTCACGCATGGCCGACTCAGAGACGGCCGTGATCGTGTCGTCCGGCGACTGCAGGTTGAACAGGAAATCCGCGGGATTGGCGACGTTCCACACCACCGAGAAGTCGATGTCCACGATGTTCTCGTCGCCGGTCAGCATAAGGCCGCGATCACTGTCGTTCCGTCCGGTTCCGGTTCCGATCTCGATCGTCCGGGCGCTCTCGGTCTCCACGATCTCATGCGTGACGATCGGCCAGGGCGCGAAGTTGAGACCTTCCGTGCCGGTCTCGCTATAGGCGCCGAGGAAAAGCTCGACCGATTGTTCGCGCGTGTCGACGCGATAGAAGCTCAGGAACGCCCAGGTCACGACCAGCAGGCCGCCTATCACAAAAGGCACGGCCTTCTCGATGCCGGGTGGGATGCCGCCGCTTCCGGAGCCCCGCCCGCCGAAGCCGCCCCCGCTCTTGCCGCCGAGCACGACGCGGAGTTGCTCGCGGCCTTTGCGGAGCAGATCGTCCAGATCCGGTCCCTGGCCGCCGCCGTTACCGCCGCCGCCGGGGCCACGGCCGCCACCGCCTTGAGGACCGCTGCCCCAAGGGTTTCGTCCGCCGCCACCGCCGCCATTGCGCGGTCCGCCGCCCCATGGGCCGCCGCCGCCGCCCGAGCTGTTGTTGATGGGCATGCCTGCTCCGTGTCCTCCGTCCGATGAATAGCCGCGCCAGACCGTTTGCACGGCCTAACGGAGCTGTCACGCTTGGGCAACAGGTGGGGGTTTCAAGTCTGCCTTCAAGCCTCAGGCTGCTGCGACGGGCTCGCGCATGGTCACGAGCTCCTCCGCAGCTGTCGGATGGACGGCGACGGTTCGGTCGAAGTCCTCCTTCGTGGCGCCCATCTTGATGGCCACGGCCGCCATCTGGATCATCTCGCCCGCCCCATGGCCCGAGATGTGAACACCAAGGACCGTGCGCGCCGTGCGATCCACGATCAGCTTCATGAGCATTTTTTCGTCCCGACCCGAGAGGGTGTGCACCATGGGCCGGAAACGCGCGCGGTAGATCTCGATATCCCGGCCCTCAGCACGGGCCACCTGTTCCGAGATCCCGATGGTGCCGACCTCGGGCTGGGTAAAGATCGCCGTGGCCACCAGCGCGTGGTCCGGTTTGGTCGGGTTGCCCTTGAAGACGGTCTCATGGAAGGCGACCCCCTCGCGGATCGCGACGGGCGTCAGCTCCATCCGGCTTGTCACATCGCCGACGGCATAGATCGAGGGGACGCTCGACTGGGAATAGTCATCGACCCGCACAGCGCCATTGGGCGCCAGCTCCACGCCCACGGTCTCAAGCCCGAGCCCGCCGGTCGCCGGCTGGCGGCCGAGCGCTGCGAGAACGACATCGGCGGTCACGGTGCTGCCGTCCGAGAGGGTGGCGAGCAGGCCCTCGTTGGTCTTCTCGATGCTGACGATATTGGCGTTGAGACGCAGGTCGATCCCCTTCTTCACCATCTCCTCGGCGATATGATCCGAAAGATCGTTGTCGAAGGTGCGCAAGATGCGGGGGCCGCGATAGGCGAGGGTCACGGCGCTGCCGAGCCCGTTCATAATGCCGGCGAACTCACAGGCGATATAGCCTCCGCCGAGGATCAGGATGCGCTTCGGCATTGCGTCCAAATCGAAGATCTCGTTCGAGGTGATCGCGTGCTCATGGCCCGGAAACTCCGGCACGCGGGGCGCGCCGCCGGTGGCGATCAGGATGTGTTTGGCGCTGAATTGGCGCCCATCGGCGAGCATCACCGTATGCGGATCCACCACGGTGGCGCGGAGGGGGAAGGTGTCCCCGCCGGCCTTCTCGACGTTCTTGGCATAAAGCCCCTCGAGCCGCGTGATCTCGCGCTCCTTGGCCTCACGCAGTTTGGACCAGTCATGACTGCGCGGCCCGACGTCCCAGCCGAAGCCCGCCGCATCCTCGAAATGCTCGGCATAGGTTGAGGCATAGACCATCAGTTTCTTCGGCACACAGCCGCGGATCACGCAGGTGCCCCCGAAGCGGTACTCTTCCGCGATGCCGACCTTGAAGCCCGAGGCCGCTGT
Organism: Pseudomonadota bacterium; assembly: GCA_039026635.1. Classification (GTDB taxonomy): domain Bacteria; phylum Pseudomonadota; class Alphaproteobacteria; order Rhodobacterales; family Rhodobacteraceae; genus Thermohalobaculum. The sequence goes on along the minus strand of JBCCLX010000007.1, from coordinate 3,485 downwards.
CAGCCGCGCGGCGCGCACACCGCCGGAGCCGCCGCCGATGACGAAGAGATCGTAGTCGAATGCCATGGCTTGCTCCTTCTGCGCCTGCTGCGTCGCCCGCAAATAAGGGGGCGCGTGCCTCCATGTCAGCCCGTGCAACCAGATTTGCCATGAACGGCGCGCAGGAGTGCCGTGCGCGCGCCGCAAGACCGGGCGCGTCAGGCTGGGCTGCTGCGGTGTTGGGTAGGCGCCGTCAGAGGCTCGTCAGTCGGTCGGCAGGACGGTCTCAGCCGTGCCATTGGCGCGACCCAGGATCAGCCGCTCGGCCATGCCGATGAAAAGCCCATGCTCGACGACGCCCGGGATATCCGACAGCGTGGTGGCCAGCGCCGCCGGATCGCCGATGCGCCCAAGGTGCAGATCCAGGATGCCGTTGCCCTCATCGGTGACGTAATCGCCATGGTTGCCCTGCCGGCGCGTGATCTCCCGCGCCTCCACATCCGCGCTCTCCAAGGCCGCGGCGATATGCGCCCGCGTGGCCTCCGCGCCGAAGGGGATGATCTCCACGGGCAGCGGCACCGCGCCAAGGGCCGGGACGAGCTTGGTGTCGTCTGCGATCACGATCAGGCGCGCCGAGGCCGCGGCTACGATCTTCTCCCGCAGATGGGCGCCGCCGCCGCCCTTGATCAGATCGAAGCCGCCTGAGGGGTTGCGCGCGGCCTCATCCGCGCCATCGACCGTCAGGTCGAGCCGTTCGATATCGTCGAGCGTCGTCAGCGGGATGCCAAGTGCGCCCGCTTGGGCAGCGGTGGCCAGCGATGTGGGCACACCGAGCAGCCGCAGGTTCTCCGTACGCATCCGATCCGCGAGCAGATCGACAAAATGCGCCGCCGTGCTGCCGGTGCCGAGGCCGATCAGCATCCCATCGCTAACGAGGCGCACAGCTTCCACCGCTGCCGCCCGCTTGCCGGCCTCACGCCCCTCCGCGCTCGTTGTCGTCTCAGCCAGATCCACCATGGCTCATCCTCCGTCCGCCATCAGCCGCGCCGCCGGTTTGCCTTGGCGGGCGCCGCGCTGCAAGTTGGGGCTGAAGTTAATGCGCAAGCGGTGAAGATCGGCTTGCCAGAGCGCCTGCGTCGCCCTACCGGCGTGCCGCGCGCTGGCGCAAGCGCGCAACCGAGCGTCGCTTCCCACGAGACGGGCGCGCGGGGAGAGGGCTATCGCTGCCTCCGCGTGGCCGATGATCGCCGAAGGACGAGACAGATGTTCCTCAGCCTCTTCGATGTCTTCAAGATCGGGATCGGCCCGTCGAGCTCGCATACCATGGGGCCGATGGTCGCCGCGGGCCGGTTTTTGGAGCTGATGAGGCGGGCCGAGCCGATCCCCGGGGCAGGCCCGCCCGCGCGCCTCGGTGTGCGGCTGCACGGCAGTCTGGCGCATACAGGCCGGGGCCATGCCACCGATCGCGCGGCGCTCCTCGGGCTTGCGGGCTTCCTGCCGGACAGTTTTGATGCGGCGGCGGCCGAGCGGGCCGAGGCGCAAGTGCGGGCCGAGAAGGCGGTTGAGGTCACTGGTGTCGGCCGCATCGCCTTCGATCCCGAGACAGATCTGATCTTTGACTATGGCCCCCCGTTGGCGGGTCATACGAACGGGATGGTCGTGAGCGTGCGCGATGCGGAGGGCAATCTCCGCCATCGAGAGACCTACTACTCCGTGGGCGGCGGCTTTGTGCTGACGGAAGCGGAACTGGCGGCCGAGCGCGCCGAGACGCCGGTGAGTGGGGAGGGCCCGGGTGTGCCCTTCCCCTTCGATACCGCGCAAAGCATGCTCACGATGGCCGCGGACTCGGGTCTCTCCATTGCCTCCATGAAGCGGGCAAACGAGGAGACGCGGATGAGCACGCGGTCCCTCGACGATGGGATCGACCGGATCTGGGCGACGATGGACGCCTGTATCGAGCGCGGGCTCTCAACCGGCGGGATCTTGCCGGGCGGGCTCAACGTGCGCCGTCGCGCCATGCGGCTGGCGGAGAGTTTGAACGACGAACGCGGGCGGAACCTGCAGCAGCCACATGTGGCGAACGACTGGCTCTCGACCTATGCGATGGCGGTTAATGAGGAGAACGCCGCCGGCGGGCAGGTTGTCACCTCGCCGACGAACGGCGCTGCCGGCGTCTTCCCGGCCGTCGCGCGCTACTATCGCGACCATATCGTGGGCGCGACCCATGGCGGTTTGCGCGAGATGTTCCTGACGGGCGCGGCGATAGGGGGCCTGATCAAGCATCGCGCCTCGATCTCGGGCGCGGAATGCGGCTGTCAGGCGGAGGTGGGGTCTGCTTCGGCTATGGCGGCGGCGGGGCTCTGCGCGGCCATGGGGGGCACGGTCCAACAGGTCGAAAACGCGGCCGAGATCGCGCTCGAGCATCATCTGGGCATGACCTGCGATCCGGTTGCTGGGCTCGTTCAGGTGCCCTGCATCGAGCGCAATGGCCTCGGCGCCATCAAGGCCGTCTCCGCCGCCTCGCTCTCCCTGCGGGGCGACGGCACGCATGTCGTGAGCCTCGATGCCTGCATCCGCACGATGGCGGAGACGGGGCGCGACATGAACGAGAAATACAAGGAGACCTCGCTCGGCGGCCTCGCCGTCAATGTCGCCAACTGCTGAGCGCGCTCTGCGCTCGGATCAGTCCCGACGCTTGGGCCAGGGCGCGAAGGGCCAGGGGCGCTCATCGGCCACGCAGGTCAGAAACCGCGAGGTCTGCCGCGTCCATTCCGCCAGGCCAGCGCCGAAATCCGTCAGATGCTGGTTGGGCTTGCCGAAGATCATCAGCGCGAGCCACTGCACGATGGCGAGCAGCGTGTGCAGGCTCTGCGCCAGGCTGAAGGCGATAACGAAGAGGAGCATGTAGCCTCCCCGCCACCAACGCTCACCCCGCTCCGCGCCAGTGCCGGTGGGGCTCGTCTGAACGGTCTCATCGCTCATCACTTGTTCTCCGTTTCCCTATTTGTCTGTTCTTGGAGCGCAGGTGAGAGCGCGGTCGGCGGCGTTCAAGAGGTATCATCGGCCATCAGCGCGGAGACCAAGGCAGGCAGGGCACGTCGCTCCAGCATCAGAAGCGCGCCTGGATCCTCGAAGCGCAGGCTCACCCGATCTTCGGCGGCAATGTTGGAGGTGCCGACTTGGCGCCCTGGGGCGAGCGTTAGCCCGTCGACGGGCCAAACGAGGCCGGTGGAGGGGGCACAGCGCAGCGGGACGAGCGGATAGATCGAGACCCGCGCCCCTGCCCCGAGATCCATCGTCAGCACCCGCTCTGGCGGGGCGAGCGCCATCACCTCCTCTTCGCCGATCAGCACGACCCGCTGGGCGCGCCGCACCAGGAGCACGTGCAGAACGGCGAGCATGTGATCCGTCCGCCGCCCGGTGAAACCGGCCGCGAGATAGAGCGGCGCGGTGACGCTATAGAGACATTTCTCGAAATCGGTCGTGTCCTGCTCGGCAAGATGCAG
>JBCCLX010000006.1:0-25645 GCA_039026635.1 Pseudomonadota bacterium | reverse complement strand
GCCGCGGAATATGCCGGCGTGGCGCAGGCCACGCTCAAGACACAGGCGCGCTGCGGCGGCGGGGGAGAGGTGTTCCACGCGTTCTCACGCGCCAACGATCTCTTCGACGCGCTCTTCGGGTTGCTTGCCCCGCGTCCGACGCAGGCCGGGGACCGATCGCTGGGGCATCGCGGGATGGTCAACATCGGACCGGCAGCGCCGGGGCGCTGGGTCGATCTGCAGCTCGATGCCGAGGCGACTGAGCGGTACTTCGCAGTGCGCGGCATTCGGCTTGAGCGTGGGCGAGAGGTCGTTTCGCATTGGCACTTTTACAATGATCCAGGCGCGATGGCGGCATGGCGGGCCATCCTGGAGCGGCGTCCGGGCTGGAGCCCTGCTCAGCTACGCCATGCGGGCCTTGGGGACCGGTCTGAACCCCGCTGGTCGCGTCTTTTGCCGCGGATACCAAGGTCTCGTCGGGGGGCTGCACAGCTAGGCGGCGAGCGTCCTCAGAAGGCGATTGGGACTTCGTAGCACACCGCAATTTACTTAACGTATGCAGCATAAGCCGTGTTCATTTTGCGGCATCCGAATCGCGTATCGCGCGAGTTGTCCCGGATCTGGACGCAAACATGGCGTTTGCAACGCATTTGAATGACCTCACTCAACGTAAAGCAGTAAATTATTCCTGTTTCGAGAATTATCACCAGGGATTTTACCGCCATCAACGGCGTTCGTGACCGAAATGGAAAACTGCCCGGAAAGGCATCGTCAACCGTGGTCTGGAGCGCTTTTGGGGAGTAGTTTGATCCTGCGGGCCGGCAGTGTTTGGCCGGGGTATTTCGGTTCCTCGCCCCCGCACTTGGTTGTGTCGCCTGCGTTCTGTGCGTTTGTCCCTCCGACGCCGCCACCCCTCCCCCGGGATTGGCGGCGTCGATGTGTCTGGGGGTCGCCGCGCGGTCGGCCGTTAACGACAGCCCGATCAGGGCGCTAGCACATCGATCAGCACTTCGTTGCGGCGCAGAAAGCCAGGCGTCGACGGGTCGTTATAGTAAGCAAACTCCGCCGCGCCCACCGCCTGCAGTCCCCGCTCTTTGATCCAGGCACGGAGCGCTTTCTCATGCGCCCCGAAGGCCTTGTCGGTGCCGACGCCGCTGAAGCGCACGGCAGCACGGCGTGTCGGCGGCAAGCGGTGCAACGTCACATCACGCGAGGCGGGCGGGGGCAGGCTGTCGATCGCCCGGTCGCCCGGCATGATGAAGCGCACCCGCCAGTCCGCGGTGCCTGCTCCGGGCAGCTGCGTGACGGGTGCCGTCATCGGTATGCGTGCGCCGGGCCGGTTCGTGGCGAAAATGTAGGAGGCAAGGGGACGGAAACCGTTCTGAATGGCGCGGCGGCGAGAGCCTTCGCGCACGACCTCGGCCACAACGAGGCCGGGGTATCGGCGAACTTCGAATGCGTCGTCACTTTGCTCGACCGCATAGGCCGGCGTTTCGATATCCTGCAGTAGGGTCAGCAGCAGGATTGCCACGACGGCAAGGGCGACGATACCGCCCCCGATCCACCAGAGCATCCCCCATAGTCCTTCCAGCACCTTCCAGGTGGTCACCACATAGCTGCGATGAAAATCGGCGCAACGCTATCCGCCCATCTTTTTAGAGACCAATCACCGGAGGCTTGCCGTTGCGTCGTGAAATGGCATCGGGAACGAGGCGCCAACTACGGCATCGTGCATTGCAGCATGGTCGGGCTTCATGGCTTAAGCTGAGACGGCCAGTCGAGTGAGGAACGCCCATGCCCCGTCGCCGCCGACATGTGAAGAGCGTCAATCTCGCCCTGCAGGGTGGCGGTAGCCATGGCGCCTTCACCTGGGGCGTGCTGGATCGCATCTTCGAAGAGGACCGGATTTGGATCGAGGCGATCAGTGGGACCTCGGCGGGAGCCATGAACGCGGTCGTCGCCGCGCAGGGGATGTATGACGGCCAGGCCGAAGGGGCCCGACAGGCGCTCCACACCTACTGGGCCGCCGTCAGCGCGGCCGGGCGCGCCAGCCCGATCAAGCGCAGCCCGCTCGATATGCTGGTGGGCAATTGGTCCCTCGACACCAGCCCGACCTATCTGTTCTTCGATCTGATGAGCCGGATCGCCTCGCCCTATGAGACCAATCCGCTCGATCTCAATCCCCTGCGCGATCTGCTCGATGAGCATGTGGATTTCGAGAAGGTGCGCGCCTGTGGAGATATGGGGCTCTATCTCTCGGCCACGAATGTGGAGACCGGTCGCGTGCGCGTCTTCAAGCGCGAGGAGATCACGCGCGATGCCGTGCTCGCCTCCGCCTGCCTGCCCTTCATGTTCAAGGCCGTCGAGATCGACGGGGAGCACTATTGGGATGGCGGTTTCATGGGCAATCCCGTGCTCTTCCCCTTCATCGACGAGAGCCCCACCGATGACATCGTGATCGTCCAGATCAACCCGGTGCTGCGCGAAGGGGTGCCCAAGACCGCGCGCGAGATCCTCAACCGAGTGAACGAGATCACCTTCAACTCCTCGCTCCTGCGCGAGCTGCGCGCGATCGACTTCGTCAGGCGCCTCAAGGAGACCGATCACCTCCCCGAGGGATATCGCGAGATGCGCGTGCACATCATCGAGGCCCGCAAGCGGATGCGACCGCTGGGGGCTTCTTCGAAACTCAACAGCGAATGGGCGTTCCTGCGGCACCTTTTCGAGATCGGTCGCGAGGCGGCGGATCGTTGGTTGCAGAAGAACTTTGACGAGATCGGACACCGCTCGACGCTTGATGTCCGCCAGATGTTTCAAGGTATCGGGGCGACACACCACGGGTAACGGTCGTGGTGGCTTCGTTTCTAACAACTGACCCAGAAATATACCCGCTTCCTTAAGACATCCGCAGCCATACCAGTGCCCAGTATCGAGGCGGAGGGCGCATCGGATGGCTGGGCTGTTCGATTTTCTTTTTCTGGATGGCGGGTACTCACCACATGGCTACTGCCTAGCTTGGGAGCCGCACCTGCTCTGGCTGCATGTGGGCTCCAACCTGCTCATCGGCCTCGCCTATCTCAGCATCCCGATCGCGATCTTTCATTTCATTTGGGTGCGGGACGACCTGCCTCGGCGCAAGCTCGGCTGGCTCTTCGCGGCCTTTATCGGCCTCTGCGGCGTCACGCATCTGGTCTCGATCGCCACGATGTTCATTCCGATCTACGGGCTGGAGGGTGTGCTCAAGGCGATCACGGCGGCGGTGTCCTTAGTGGCCGCTGCCGCCATCTTCCGCCTCAACGCGGAACTCTTGTCTATCCCGAGCCGCTCCAGCCTCCTCGAGGCCAACGAGCGTTTGGCCAATGAGGTCAACACCCGCGCCCGCGCCGAGGAGGAACTGCGCTCGATCAACACCGAGATCGAGGCGCGCATTGCCGAACGCACCCGTCGTTTGCGGGAGAGTGAGGAGCGCTGGCAGCTCGCCGTCGAAGGTTCGTCCGAGGGCATCTGGGATTGGGACGTCTCGCGAGGGCAGGTCTACTGGAGCGCGCGCAACCGTCAGATGCTCGGCTATGAGGCGGCCCAGTTCGTCGACACGCTCGAAGCCTTGCGCGACCGTGTGCATCCCGAGGACCTTGCGGGCCTCGACGGCGCGCTCGAGCGTCATCTGACCAAAGGCGAGCCCTTCGAGCATGTCTACCGGATCCGGGCGGCCCATGGCGGCTGGCATTGGTGGCAAACCCGCGGGAACACCACGCGCGATCCCATGGGGCGGCCGCTGCGCATTCTCGGCATCAACCGCGATATCACCGAGGAGAAGGCGCGGGAGGCCGAGCTCGAAGAGGCCCGGATCGCCGCCCAGTCCGCCAGCGAGGCCAAGAGCCGGTTCCTCGCGCATATGAGCCATGAGATCCGCACGCCCATGAACGGCATCATCGGCATGGCAGATCTGTTGGGCGAGGGCATGCTCGACCCCGACCAGCGCACGGCCGTTGAGACCATCGTCTCCTCCGGTGAGACGCTGATGGCCATCATCGATGACGTGCTCGACTTCTCGAAAGTCGAAGCCGGCAAGATCGTGCTCACAGACGGGCCGGTCGATCCGGTGACGGAGATCGAGACGGTGGCAGCGCTCCTGGCATCCGGTGCGCGAGACAAGGGGCTCGGGCTGATCCTCGACCTCGATCTCGACCTGCCGCCCCTGCGCGGCGATGCGCTCCGCATGCGCCAGGTCATCACCAATCTGATCGGCAACGCCATCAAGTTCACCGATGCGGGGCAGGTGTCGATCTCCCTGCGATCGGTGCCCGGTGGACCGCCGGGCATGATCGAGATCGAGGTGGTGGACACAGGGCGCGGGATCGCGGCGGATGAACACGCGTCGATCTTCGATGCCTTCGAACAGGCAAGCCGCGATCGCTCGTCGGAGCCCACCATGAACTCGCGTCTTGCCGGCACCGCGGGGACTGGTCTCGGTCTCGCGATCTGCCGCAGCCTCTGTGAGATCATGGGGGGCAGCATCGATGTCGACTCGATCCCTGGCCAAGGAGCCAGCTTCCGCGCGCGGTTCGGCCTGAGCGTCGACACGAGCGCTGGGGCCATGCCCGCGCGCTCCGTGCCGGTCTCTGCCGTGCAGGGCAATGCGGGGGGGATCCTGGTGCTCTCACCGCTCGAAGGGCGCCGCCGGGCGATCGGGGCCCTGGCGGCGCGGACGGGACGGGTCGTCGCCACGGCAGCCTCGGTGCAATCCGCAACGCCCAGTGCCATGGCACAGCGCTTCTCCCTCGCCGTCGTCGATGAGGCGCTGTTGGGCCAGGCGGAGCGAGAGGCGGCATCTGCGGCGCTCGCCGCTCTGCCCGGCGCGCCACCCGTGGTCGTGCTCCGCCGCCCCTCGGTGCGCAGCAAGGCTATCGAGCTGCCCGGCCTCACGGTCGCGAGCCTGCTCGATGAGCCGGTTCGGCCCCGTCAGGTCGTCATGCTGCTCTCGCTCCTGGCCTCCGGCCGCTCGCGGGCGACCCCGACCGCGCGCTCGCCCGGATCGGGCAGTGGCGCGGCAGACGAGGCGAGCCTGCGCTATCCCGAGGCATCGGTGCTGGTGGTGGAGGACAATCGCGTCAACCGTGTCGTCATCGGTCGGATGCTGGAGCGAATGGTTGCCAAGGTCGCCTTTGCGGAGACAGGGGGCGCTGCCCTCTCCTTCATCGAGGAGACCAGGCCGGACCTTATCTTGATGGATGTGCAATTGCCCGATGAGGACGGGCTCTCCGTCACCCGGCGGATCCGGGCGAGCGAGGCGGCAACGGGGGCCAAACCCCTGACCATCGTGGCGCTGACAGCCAATGCCATGCCGTCGGACAAGGATGCTGCAGCGGCCGCAGGGATGAACGACTTCCTGGCCAAGCCCGTCCGTCTCCAGGCCCTGGCGGACTGCATCGATCGCTGGCTCTTCCCCGAAAGCGAGGATCAATCCGAGCGTGCAGGGCGTGCGGGCGGAGAGTGAACGCGACTAACCGGCCGCCTGCCGGGCGCTCGCGTCAAGCCTCGCCAGCGCGATGAGTTGGCCTTCGCTCCCGCGCGGGCCAAGGAGGCTGAGCCCCACCGGTCCCGATCTGACCAGGCCTGCCGGCAGACTGAGCTGTGGCAGCCCCGCATGGCCGGCTGGGCAGAGCAACCGGTGCGCATTGTCACGATAGGGCGTGGTCTTGGCGTCTGGTGTATCGCGAAACGGGGCGGGCCCGGGACAGGTGGGCAAGACCGCGACGGCCCCATCGGCAAGCACCGTTTCCATCCGTGCCGTGATCTGGCGCCGCTCCGACAGGGCCGCCGCGATGGCCGGGGCTTCTAGGCCTGCGGCATAGGCGAACCGGCCAGCCACGATCGAGCCGAAGTTCGGCCGCGCGCTCTCAATCCAGGCGCGATGCGTTGCCCAGCCCTCGGCACCCTGGCAGATCCGAAACGCATCGCGCCAAGCATCGAGCCCCTCCGGCGCCAACACCACCGGCACCGCCGGGCCAAGCCGCGCCTCCAGTCGGCCAAGCGACGGGCCGAGAGCAGCGACCGTCTCCGCCTCCGCCACGGCCCAGGCATCCACCGGCAGAAGCAGGCGTGTCAGCAGCGGGGCCTCTACCGCCAGCCCGAGCGCATCGCAGCCGCGTGCCAGCACATCGATCTCGCGGGCGAAGAGCCCCACCGTGTCGTAGGACGCAGCAAAGGGCATCACGCCGGCGAGATCGATGGCGCCATGGCTGGGGCGCAGACCGTAGATGCCGCAGAAGCTTGCCGGCGCCCGCACCGACCCGCCCGTATCGCTGCCGAGCGCGAGATCCACGATCCCGGCCGCCACTGCCGCCGCTGAACCCGAGGACGAGCCGCCGACCACCCGCCGCGGGTCCGCGCTGTTGCGGGGCGCGCCATAATGCGGGTTCTCCCCCATCAATGAGAACGCCATCTCGTCGCTGATGGTCTTGCCGAGACAGCGCGCGCCCGCGGCGAGCAGCGCCGAGACGGCTGCCGCATGGGAGGCCGCGGGCGTATGACTTGCCGCCCAGTCTGGGCTCCCGCAGCCTGTGATCTCGCCTGCAACGTCGAAGATGTCCTTCACCGCGAAGCTCAGCCCCGTCAGGGCACCGCGCCCCGTCGGCTCCAGGGTGAAGCGCGTCATGAAGGCGCCCGCATCTTCCACCGTACTGCTCATTTTTCAGCCTTTTGCCCGATGCAATGCGTTGCGCGCATGCAGTCCCCGCTGGTCAGGTCGTCCCTTTGCACCACCATGCATCAGAGTTACCAGAAGATGCTTGAATCTGGTGCGGTCTTTGCACCAGCCTTCGCGCGTGGAGGCGGGAACGCCTCGAACAGGGAGAAAAACTATGACCATCCGCACGTGGCTGGCCACGGGCCTCGCCGCCAGTTTCCTCGCTTTTGCCGGTCCCGCGGCACAGGCGCAGACGGCAGGGGGCACCTTCGTCTACATCGTTCAGCCCGAGCCGCCGTCGCTCGCATCCTATCTGTCGACTTCCGGCCCCATCGGCCTGGTCGCGCCGAAAATCTATGACGGGCTCTTTGACTACGACAACGACCTCAACATCGTGCCTTCGCTGGCCGAGAGCTATGAGGTGAGCGAGGACGGCAAGACCGTCACCTTCAACCTGCGCCAGGGCGTGAAGTGGCACGACGGCGAGGACTTCACCTCCGAGGACGTGCAGTTCACCGTGATGGAGGTCTTGAAGAAGGTCCATCCGCGCGGACCGAACACCTTCCGCGAAGTGACGAACATCGACACGCCGGATGATTTTACGGCCGTCTTCAACCTCGCCAACCCCGCACCCTACATGCTGCGCGGCCTCTCGGGCTATGAAAGCCCGATCGTGCCGAAGCACCTGCTCGAGGGTCAGGACCCGCGCACCGCGGATCTCGCCAACAACCCGGTCGGCACCGGCGCCTATAAGTTCGTCGAATGGCGCAAGGGTCAGTTCGTGCGTCTCGACAAAAACGAGAACTACTGGCGCGAGGGTCTGCCCTATCTCGACCGTGTGGTCGGCCGCTTCATCCCTGATGCCTCCACCCGCACCGCGGCGATGGAGAGCGAGGAGGTGATGTACGGCGCTTATGGTGCGATCCCGAACATCGATGCCGTGCGCCTGAAGGACCTCGACTACATCGACGTCACCACCGAAGGCTACTCGATGATCAACCCGATGGCGCTCATCGAGTTCGACACCACCGATGGCCCCTTCGCCGACGAAGCGATCCGCAAGGCGATCAGCCTCGCCCTCGACCGCAGCTTCCTGATCGAGAACATCTGGTTCGGCTATGGCAACCCGGCGTCCTCGGCGCTGTCGTCCAACTTCGATCCGGTCGGCCTCTACAAGTCGGGCATGCCCAACTATGCGCCGAATGCCGATATCGAGGCCGCCAAAGCGATCCTGACAGAGGCGGGCTACGATCCCTCGGGCACGGTGGCCACGGCGGTGCTGGATCTAATCCCCTATGGCGAAGACTGGCGCCGTGCGGGTGAGTACATGAAGCAGGCGCTGGGTGAGATCGGCGTCGAGGTCGAGCTGCGCTATGAAGACGTGCCGACCTGGCTGAAGCGCGTCTATGCCGACTATGACTTCGAGATGAACGTCAACTTCTTTTACCAGCTGCCGGATCCGGTGCTGGGCGTTCATCGGCACTACGGCACCGATCAGATCCGCCAGGGCACGCACTTCGTGAACTCCTCGCGCTACTCGAACCCGGAGCTCGATGCCTTGCTCGCAGCGGGTGCGCAGGAGCCGGATGCAGCTGAGCGCTCGGCGATCTATGCGCAGATCCAGGAGATCCTGGCCGACGATATGCCGGTCGTGAACCTCTTCGAGATGGAGTTCCTCACGGTCTTCAACACGAAGCTGAAGGATCACGCGACCTCCGCCCTCGGCGCCTATGGCCCGATGGAGCGCGTTTGGATCGAAGAGTGATCGAAGCCTAGAAACGGCGATACGGTACCGGCGGGATCTCTCGCCGGTGCTCTCCCTCAGCGCTCGCGGAGACACGGATGACTACAGCAGGCAAACGCGCGCGCTATGTGCTGAAGCGCTTGGCCCAGGCGATCCCCATCGTCCTGGCCATCGTGATCCTCAACTTCTTGCTGCTGCAACTCGCCGAAGGCGATGCGGTCGATGTGCTCGCCGGAGAGGCCGGGTCGGCCACGCCGGAATACATGGCAGAGCTGCGCGCAAAGTTCGGGCTCGACCAACCGATCCATGTGCAGCTTGCGCGCTATCTTTGGAACGTTGTGCAGCTCGATCTGGGCTATTCCTTCCGCCACGAAATGCCGGTCTCCGAGCTCATCGTCGACCGTGTCTTCGCGACCGGCCTTCTGATGGTCGCGACGATCTTGCTGGCTGTGGGCTTCGGCATCCTGCTCGGCCTGCTCGCGGCTGTTGGCCTCAACACCTGGCGCGACACGGCGATCTCGATCTTCGCGCTGATCACCTATGCGACGCCGCTCTTTTGGGTGGGCCTCATGCTGATCGTGGTCTTCTCGCTCAATCTCGGCTGGTTCCCGACGTCGGGCATGGAGAACGTGGCGATGTTCTATGAGGGTTGGGACCGCGTCTTTAACATCGCGCATCACCTCGTGCTGCCGACGATCACGCTCTCGCTCTTCTACCTCGCGCTCTACACGCGCCTCATGCGTGCTTCGATGCTGGAGCAGGCCGGGCAGGACTATGTGACGACCGCGCGCGCCAAGGGGTTGACCGAGCGGCGGATCGTCTTCGTCCATGTGCTCCGCAACGCGCTTCTGCCCGTCGTCACGATGGCCGGCGTCCAGGTCGGTGCGCTCATTGGCGGCTCGGTGATTGTGGAGAGTGTCTTCGCCTGGCCCGGCCTCGGGATGCTGGCCTTCGAGGCGCTTTTCGCCCGCGATCTCAACCTGCTGCTTGGGATTTTCCTGCTCTCCGCCGTGCTCGTCGTCGCGGTCAATCTGGTGGTCGATATCATTTATTCGATGCTCGACCCGCGCATCGAGGTGGGCTGATGACCGGGTTTTGGGGCCGTTTCGCGCGTAATCGCCAGGCCGTTCTGGGGCTCGGCATCCTGGCTGTCGTGGGCCTCATCGCCGCGACCGCACATCTCTTCTTCCCCGAAGATCCCTTCAGCCTCGCCGGGCGCTCCATGTCGCCGCCGGGCGCGAACGGCTTCCTGCTGGGCTCGGACAGTCTGGGCCGCGATGTCGCCGCCGGCATCGCGCATGGGGCCAAGACCTCGCTGCTGATCGGGCTTGTCGCCACCATCGTCGCCGTTTGCATCGGTGTCATCATGGGCGCGCTCGCCGGCTACTACGGTGGCTGGATCGATGACGTCCTGATGCGCACCACGGAGATGTTTCAGACGATCCCGTCCTTCATCTTCGCGATCCTGCTGGTTGCGATTATGAAACCCTCGATCGAGAGCATCATCATCGCCATCGCGGTGGTCTCCTGGCCCGCCGTCGCGCGGCTGGTGCGTGGGGAGTTCCTCTCGCTCCGCAATCGCGAGTTCGTCCAGGCCTGCCACACCGTTGGCATGTCCGATGTCCGCATCATGCTGGGCGAGATCCTGCCCAACTGCCTCTCGCCGATCATCGTGATCGGATCGCTGATGGTGGCCACGGCCATCTTGATCGAGAGCGGGCTCGCCTTCCTCGGCCTCGGCGATCCGAACATTATGTCCTGGGGCTTCCAGATCGGCGCAGGCCGCACGCTGCTCCGCTCGGCCTGGTGGGTCTGCACCTTCCCCGGCATCGCCATCCTGCTCACCGTGCTGGCCATCAACCTCGTGGGCGAGGGGCTGAACGATGCGCTTAACCCGCGGCTCAGGGAGCGCTCGTGACCCAATCTCAGAACCCGCTGTTGGACATCTGCAACCTGCACGTCGCGCTGCCGGCGGGCTCGCAGCGTGAGTTTGCCGTTCAGGACGCGTCGATCCGACTGCATAAGAACGAGATCCTCTGCGTCGTGGGCGAGTCGGGCTCGGGCAAATCGCTGACGGCCCGGGCGGTCATGGGGCTGCTGCCCAAACCGCATGTGCGCGTGGCCAAGGGGCAGATCCTCTTCGGCGGCGATGATCTGGCGAAGGTCTCGGACGTGCGGATGCGTGAGATCCGCGGCTCCGAGATCTCGATGATCTTCCAGGAGCCGATGACCGCGCTGAACCCGGTGATGACCATCGGGCGCCAGATCGATGAGGTCTTCCGCTTTCACCGCGCCATGGTGGCGCGGGATCGGCGCGAGAAGGCGATCCAGCTGCTCGACGACGTCCAGCTGCCCGATCCGCGCCGGATCATGGATGCCCATCCCCATGAGCTTTCCGGCGGTCAGCGCCAGCGGGCCATGATCGCCATGGCCCTCGCGCTCGACCCGCGCATCCTGATCGCGGATGAGCCGACGACTGCGCTGGATGTGACGACCCAGGCGCAGATCTTGAAGCTGATCAAGGATCTGCAGTCCTCACACAACACGGGCGTGCTGTTCATTACGCATGATTTCGGCGTGGTCGCGGATATTGCGGACAAGGTGGTCGTGATGCAGGGCGGCCAGGTGGTGGAGACCGGCACGGCCGATGAGATCCTGAACCGGCCCCAGCACTCCTATACCCGCGCGCTGATCGATGCGGTGCCGAGCCTCAGCCCCCGTGCCCCGCGGGCCCGCTCAGACGAAGTCGTGCTCAAGGTCGACCATCTCGACAAGGTCTATGGTGGCGGCCGGGCCTTCTTCGGGTTGGGGCGCGAAGCGCGCAAGGTCCATGCCGTCAACGATGTGAGCTTCGAGCTGCGGCGGGGCGAGACGCTGGGGATTGTGGGCGAGTCGGGCTCGGGCAAGTCGACGGTCGCGCGCTGTATCGTGCGGCTGATCGATGCGGAGAGCGGGACGATCCTGCTCGAGAACACCGATTTGCGGCCGCTCGGTCGTGCCGCGTTGCGACCCTGGCGGGCGAAGATCCAGATGGTGTTCCAGGATCCCTTCGCCTCCCTCAATCCGCGGCGCAAGGTGGGGACGATCATCGCCCAAGGCATGCGGCTGATGGGTCGGCCGGCCGAGGAGGCAGAGAGCCGGACGCGAGAGCTTCTCGATATCGTGGGCCTCGATGAGCGCGCCTTCGACCGCTTCCCCCATGAGTTCTCCGGCGGGCAGCGCCAGAGGATCGGGATCGCCCGCGCCTTGGCCCTCGATCCTGAGGTTCTGGTGGCGGATGAGCCGGTCTCGGCGCTCGATGTGTCGATCCAGGCGCAGATCCTGCACCTGCTCGACGAGATCCGGGAGCGCATGACCCTGTCCATGGTCTTCATCACCCATGATCTGCGTGTGGCCGCTCAGGTCTGTGATCGGCTGGCGGTGATGCGTCATGGCAAGGTGGTGGAGGCGGGCAGCACGGGCGAGATCTTCGCGAACCCGCGCCATGAGTACACGCGCGAACTTCTCGGTGCCGTGCCGGGCAAGCATTGGGACCCCAGGCAGGCCGCGCTGAGCGCCTAGTGGCGCGGCGGGTGGCGGCAAGGACTAAGGCTGGGTGGCTGGGGCGGCTGGATTCGAACCAGCGCATGGCGGTACCAAAAACCGCTGCCTTACCGCTTGGCTACGCCCCAACTGTCCCGCTTGTAGCCAAGGCAGCGCCGTCTGGACAAGGCCTGGCGCACGGTCTGCGATCGGGCCTTAGGATTGGTGGTAGGCGGCGTTGCGCTTCCTCCTGCGGGGCCTTGCGTCAGCCCCAGTGCAGGCGTATATCCGCCCGCGCTGGATCGGAGTGTAGCTCAGCCTGGTAGAGCACTGTCTTCGGGAGGCAGGGGTCGTAGGTTCGAATCCTGCCACTCCGACCAGCAGGCCTCACAACTCCTCTCGATACCCTCGCCCCCCTGGGCGCCGTTGATCCTTCGATCAGGCGGCGGGTGAGACCGGGACCCGGTTCGCCTTGGCCCGGGACAGTTCGTCATGCGCGCGCGCCAGCAGCATGTCCGGGCGCTCTCCCCGCCGGCGCAGCGCCACGGCAGTCGAGGCGCTGAGCTGGGTCAGCTGTTCGCCCGTGCTCGTGTTAACCATCCGGAGGTTCGCAACGCCGGTACGCAGCTGCTCCGCGATCATCTGCCCCTCCTCAACCGTGCGCCCACGGGCGATCAGGGCAAAGACATCCGCCTTGAACCGAACCGCCACGTCGCCGTCGCGCAGCAGGTTGCGCAGGAGCGCGGCGCAGCTCGTCAACGCATGATCGCCGGCCTTCTCCCCCCATTTCTTGTTCAGAGCGCGGAAATGGTCGACATCCACGAGCACCAGGGTCAGCGGCTGGCGCGTCTCGTCCGCCTCATCGCCGAGCCGCGGCAGGGCATCGCGCAGGAAACGTTCATTGGGCAGCTGGGTCAGTTGATCGAAGAGCACGCTCTGGCGCAGCTCGCGCAGCTCGCGCTGCATGGCGAGAAACTGCGTGCGCATCGTCTCGAGCCCGCCCCCCAGGCGCGTGATCGCCCGCACATGTTGCTTGGTCTCTTTCCGCAGTGTCGCCAGCACCTTGCGCTTGTCCGCCGGGTCCGGCGCTGCATCGAGCGCGCGGTCGGCCTGCTCGATTTTGTAGGCCAGGGTCTCGCCATGCGCGGTGCCCCCCTCGATCAGCTCGACGACCTCGGCAAGCTCCGCGCCCATGCGGTTGCCGATACGCTCGACGCCGGCGTTGAGCTTGTCAGGGGCCAGATATTCAGCGTGCAGCTGATCGATGAAGCCGGGATGCAGCGTCTCGCTCGACGCCAGCGCCTCATCGATCCGGGAGCGCAGCGGTTCGTGCCCGCCGGCCACATAGGTGAACCAGACCTCAAAGGCGCGCGGGAAGGGCGGCACGCGATAGCGTTGCGCCATGTCGAGCGCCTGGGCGGCCAACATCCGGGCCTCCGAAAACGGTGTCTGGTCTTTCTCCATCGCCCCCTCCGGTGACTGACTGTCGCGAGGGGTAGCGCGGAAAGGTAAGCGCCGGGTGAAACCCGCTCATCGTCGCTCGAAAAGCGCCTCCAAGCGCCCTTTCGGCAGACGCACCGAGGTCGGCCGGCCGTGGTTGCAGCGCTGTGCGCCCGGCGTGGCTTCCATATCGCGCAGGAGCGCGTTCATCTCCTCGATGCTCAGGCTGCGCCCCGCCCGCACCGAGCCATGGCAGGCGATGCGCGAAAGCACTGCGTCGAGCCGCTCCTCAAGGCTCTCGACGGTCCCCGTCTCGGCAAGCCCATCGGCGACATCGCGCATCAGGGCCGCTGGATCGGCATGGGCCAGCAGCGCAGGCAGGGCCCGGATGCAGAGGGTTCCCGGCCCGAAGCCTTCGACCTGCAGGCCGAGCTCTTCGAGCAGGGGCGCGGCGTCCAGAACAGTCTCGGCCTCCACACCGAGCTCGACGATCTCCGGGATCAGCAGCCCTTGGCGCGCCACCCCATGCTCAAGGCGCTGCCGGCGCAACCGTTCGAGCACCAGCCGTTCATGGGCCGCATGCTGGTCGATGATCACGAGCCCTTCTCGGGTCTCGGCCAGGATGTAGGTGGCGTGGATTTGCGCGCGGGCTGCCCCGAGGGGACGGTCGCGCAGGTCTTCGAGCGTCTCTGCCGCCGCGGGAGCCAGAGCAGCCGACGCCTCGGCAAAGCCGGGGGCCATGGCCTGTCGTGCCTGTGCCAACAGGCCCGCATCCGGCCCTCGCCATTCCGCGCCGCTCTGATGCCCTCGCCTCTCGCTGTTCCGCCGAAGCGCCAAGCGCGCCGTGAGAGGCTCTGCCGTCGGCTCCGGTGCGCGGCCCTCCCCTCCCACCGTTCCAGTGCCAGGCAGGGCGCCAGGCGCGGTTCCAGGGTCCGCCCTGCGCGGCGGCGCCATCGCCGCCATGGCGCTTTGAGCAAGACCTGCCTCATTCCCTTGATCATGCGCCGCCCGCCCGATCGCCTCCCTGATACTGGTGACCACCAGCGCCCGTGCAGCTGCCGGATCGCGAAAGCGCACTTCGGATTTCATCGGATGGACATTCACGTCGACGAGGGCGGGTGGGCAGGAGATCCAGAGCACGGCCACTGGATGGCGCCCGCGCGCCAGAAAATCGCCATAGCCCGCCCGCAGAGCGCCGAGCAGCAGGCGGTCGCGCACCGGTCGGCCGTTGACGATCAGATATTGATGCGCTGCCGCCCCCCTGGCGATGCTCGGCAGCCCGGCAAGCCCTGAGAGCCGCAACCCATCCCGCTCGGCGGTCACGGTCACGGCCACGGCAGCGGCGTCAAAGCCGTTCGGTAAGATCCGTGCGGCGCGGGCGCGGCGCCGGGCGTCGAGGAGCGCGGTATCCTCACCATCTTGCGTGGCGACGGCGTAGGGCGCGCGGATCTCCGGGGGCAGGTCCAGGATGACGCGCGACCCCCTGGCCGTCTCATCGACCAGCGTGATCCCGGTCTCCGGCGCCGCCAGCGCGACGCGCCGCAGGGTCTCTGCCACCGCCTGCAACTCCGCCCGCGGCGAACGCAGGAAGCCGAGCCGCGCCGGCGTGGTGCAGAAGAGATCGCGCACGCTCACCGTCGTCCCCGGCGCCCGCGCGGCCGGACGGACCGGCCCGACAACGCCCCCCTCTACCGCAATCATCGCGCTCGCATCGGCACCCCGAGCCCGGCTCTCGATCTCTAACCGCGCCACCGCGCCGATCGAGGGGAGGGCCTCACCGCGAAAGCCCAGGGTCCGGATATCGACCAGATCCTCGCCGTCGAACTTCGAGGTCGCATGGCGCGAGAGGGCGAGGGCGAGTTCGTCTCGGGGAATGCCTGCCCCGTCGTCCTCCACCCGGATCAAGCTCCTCCCGCCATCCACCAGCACGACGCGAATGCGCCGAGCCCCGGCATCGAGGGCATTCTCCACCAGCTCCTTCACAGCAGAAGCGGGCCGCTCTATCACCTCGCCTGCCGCAATTCTGTTCTGCGCGGCCGTATCCAGCTGGCGGATGGGCCGGCGCGGCGGCTCTGGTGAGAGGTCATTCACGATCTTGGGGTCCCGCATGCCTAAGACACGAAACCTAGCATGCCTCTCAGGTCCAGCCAAGCAGCCCCCGTCTCTTCGACACCGATCTGCGGCCATGCCCGCCGCCTGCCTGACGCATTCAGCGCGCCGCGAGGAAGGGCGACCCGTATGCACGTCGCTCGCCGCGGCGCCTTGAGCTGGCCCCTGCCGGGCCAGCGATGCCCGCCTGCCGCGCTCAGAGCCCCGCGGGCTTGCCGACGACGACGATCGAAAGCGCATCCGGGCGGAGGAGCCGGGCTGCCAAGCGGGCGATATCTTCCGTCGTCACGGCCATCATCAGCCCGTTGCGACGGTCGATATAGTCGAGACCCAGATCATAGCGCTGCGCGGCGACCAGATAGCCCGTGATCTTCGCATTGCTGTCGAAGCGCAGTGCAAAGGCACCGGTCAGATAGCGCTGCGCTGCCGCGAGTTCCGCTTCGCTCACGCCCTCCTTGGCCATGCGCTGCCATTCTTGCCGGATGACCTCCAAGCTCTCGCCGATCCGCTCGTTCGCGGTCTGCACAGAACCCACATAGAGCGGCGCGCCGTCGAGCGGGCTGAGCGAGCTCGATACTCCATAGGCAAGCCCACGCTTCTCGCGCACCTCGGTCATCAGCCTGGAGGAGAAACCGCCGCCACCGAGGATATAGTTCATCACCGAAGCGATCAGAAAGTCGGGATCAGATCGCTCGAGCCCCTCTTGCCCCCAGATCAGGACCGATTGCGGGATGTCGAGATCGACGATCTGGATCCCCGCCGCCGTCGACATCTCCGGCGGCGCCGGCAGGGCGACACTGGCCTCCTCAGCGATACCGGCGAAGGCGGTGTCGACCAGCAGGCCTGCAGCCTCGGCATCGATGGCGCCTACGACGGCCACATAGGCTCGATCGAGCGCCATGGCCCGCCCGTGGGCGGCGACAAGATCCTCGCGCGTGATCGCCGCGACGCTCTCCGCTGTACCAGAGACAGGACGCGCATAGGGATGTTCGCCGAAAAGGCCGGCGTAGAAGGCCAAGCGCGCCTGCGTCCTCGGATCGGTCTCGCCTGCCGCGATGCCGGCCAGCGCTTGGGTCCGCACGCGCTCGATGGCATCGGCGTCAAAGCGCGGTTGGGTCAGCGCCTCGTTCAGAAGCGCCGCGGAGGCCTGCGCCCGATCCGCGAGCATCCGAGCGGAGACGCGCACCGCCTCGCGCCCCGTCGAGAAGCCAAAGCGCGCGTTGAGCGCGAGCGCCTCATCGGCGAAGGCAATCGCATCACGGTCGCCCGCCCCTTCGTCAAGAAGCCCCATCACGAGCCGCATCGCGCCAGCCTTCTCGGCCGTATCCAGCCGCGCGCCGCCGTCAAAGCGCGCCTGCAGATCAACGATCGGGATCTCCGGCGCCTCGACATGCCAGAAGGTGATGCCGTTCGGGCTCGTCTGTTCGGTCACATCGAGTGAGAAGGCGGTGTTGCCCGCCCCCGCCTCCGCCTCGGCCCCCGCCGGCGCCGGCGCAGCGAGAACGATGATCAGCGCGAGCGAGAGCGCAGCCAAAGGTGCGCCCATGGACGCAGACATGGACGCGGACATTGACGGGCGAAGACGAGCGCCGGCGAAGCGGCGGGTCAGCGAGATCATCGGCATCAGCCGGCCTCCTCTTCGCTGCGCATCAGCCAGCCCGTGGCCGAGCGCTCAGGCACCAGCAGTTCCCGCGCGACCGCTTGGATATCCTCCACCGTCACGCTCTCGGCCACTTCGGGCCAGCGCTGCACCTCCTCGACCGAGAGCCCGATCGTCACTGCCGCGCCGTAGAGCCGTGCGAGCCGGCTTTGGTTGTCGAGCGCGAAAATCAGGTCTGCCCGCGCCTTGTCCTTCACCCGCGTGAGCTCCGCCTCGGTCACGCCGTCGCGCACAACGCGCGCCAGTTCGGCGTCCAACGCGACCTCCACTTCCTCGAGCGTCCGCCCTGGTTTGGGTGCCCCATAGAGGCCGAAAATCGAGATCTCCTTGGCGGTCGAGATGTACCAGGCGGAGCTGCCCACGGCGGGGCCATCGCCGAACTCCAGCGCCTGGGTGAGCCGCGAGGTCTTCCCGTCCGAGAGGATGTCCGAGAGCATGGAGAGGGCCGCGCTCTCGCGCGCTGTCTCGGGCGTATAGGCCGGCACCACGTAGTAGCGGATCACATAGGGCTGCCGGACCCGCTCATCGGTCATGGTCAGGCGGCGGGGGGCCAGATGCGGCGGCTCGGCGGGGCGTGGATCTGCGGGTCTACCGGAGGGTTCGAGGTCACCGTAGTGCTCCTCGGCCAGCGCCTGAACCTCCGCGGGCGTCACGGCCCCGGCCACCACTAGCACCGCGTTATCGGGCGCATAGAATCGGCGGTAGAAGGCTTTGGCGTCCTCCAGGTCCAGCTCTTCGATCTCATGGCGCCAGCCGATGATGGGCACGGCATAGGGATGGTTGAGGAAGAGAGCCGCACGCAGTTGTTCGCCGAAAAGCGCGCCCGGATTGTTGTCCGTCCGGCTGTTGCGCTCCTCCAGCACGACGTCGCGTTCGGTGGCGACGAGCTCGGGCGTCAACCGCAGGTTCTTCATGCGGTCCGCTTCCATGCCCATCACGATGCCGAGCCTTTCGGCGGCGATCCGCTGGAAATAGGCCGTGTAGTCCCAGGAGGTGAAGGCGTTGTCCTGCCCCCCGTTCTCAGCCACCACTTTCGAAAAGGCGCCTTCGGGGATCGTATCGGTCCCCTTGAACATCAGATGCTCGACAAAATGCGCGATCCCGGATTTGCCCCAGGGCTCGTCAGCGGCACCCGTGCGGTACCAGACCATATGCGTCACGACCGGCACGCGATGGTCCTCGATCACGACCGCCTGCATCCCATTCTCGAGCGTGAAGGTCGCCACGTCCGGGATCGGCCAGCTCTGGACGGCACTGTCCTCGGAGGCGCTACCGGGGCTCGGCACGCTCACGGTTGCGGTCGTCTCATGAGCAGCCTGAGCGGTTTCCTCGGCCTCCTCTTCGGCGGCCTGTGTCAGGCTGGTGCCGGCGAGGCCGAACCAAAGGGCGGCCGCGGCGAGCGCGGCGCGACGGGCGCCGTGCGGGCGGGTCGGCAACATACGGGGGCTCTCCCTGATCAACTCTTATGCATCGTGAGATAGGGGCGCGGCCGGGCGCTGTCATGCAGCGTCTTGACGTCACGCGCTTTGTCGCGCCCAATCGGGGCGCTCTATGGCCCGGTCGGGCCCGCGCTCCCGGCGTTGTGATCGCGAATGGTCTGGGGCGCGGCAGCGCCACGCCACTGGCCTCGCCCGACGCGCTCGCTGCCCAGCGGAAACGGGTGGCGCGGTACGTCAGCTGCCGCTTTCGACCGCCTCCGGGTCGGGCAGGGCGGTGGGATCGTTCGGAGACGCGATGCCCTGGCGCTGCAGGCGCTGGCTCTCAGCGATGGGGTCCACCACGGTCCCGGGCTCCGGCGTATCCTCGTCATCGCCGAGGCCGATCAGCTCCAGCACGGTGGGCGGCTCATAAGGACCGGCGGCCTCGGCTTCGGCGGCAGCCACCGCATCAGCATCGAGCTGGTTGCGGATCTGAGCATTCGCTCCGGCGGTCGCTGCGCCAAGGAGCACCGTCTCACCCGCGCTCGGACCCGCGCTCACGGGCTGCGTCGTGGCGCCTGGGCCAAGCAGAGCCTCGGCCGCGGCGCGGTTGGGGTCGGGTTCGCGAGGCGAGGTCGCCCCCGGGCGCGGGGCCGGCAGTAGAGCGAGATCGCTGGTCCGCGTCCGCGCCTCGGGCGGCACGACCAAGGGCGCGCGAGCGACCACCTTGAACTCATCGGGCGTGGGCTTCTTGTCGCTCATCACATCGAGGGGGTTGCCGAGCGTGTCACATCCCGCCAGCAGCGCGCCCATCGCGATCGCCGTCGCCATCCGTCCTGCCGTCCTCAGGCCCATGGCCTCTCTCCCTTGCCCCTCGGCCTGCCGGCCAGTCAGCCGGTGCTCAGGCCTTCCATGCCAGCAGTGCCGCGCCGGCAAAGATCGCCACATCAGCGATGTTAAAAGCGTAAGGATTGGCAATACCGCAACAGCTCATGTTGAGAAAGTCCGCCACCGCGCCGTACTGCACCCTGTCCCAGGCATTGCCGAGCGCGCCGCCGATCACGAGCCCGCAGCCGATTGAGACGGGAACCGCCCGGCGGCGGAGCGCCCAGATCACGAGCGCGATGGAGATGACAATCGCGAGCGTGATGAGCACCCAGCGCATCGTGGCTGGATCGGCGAAAGCGATCCCGAAATTGATCCCCTCGTTCCAGGCCATCGCGAAGTTGAGGAACGGGTCGATCACCTCCATCCGGCCAAGCCGGGGCAGGTCGATCAGGTCGATCACCGCCCATTTGCTCAGCCGATCAGCGAGGAAGATGCCGAGGGAGACGGCGATCAGGGGCGCGGTGCCGGGCGCGGTTTTCCGCGCGCGGGCCGTCATGGCGCGACCCATTGCCAAGTCAGCGCGTGCGGAACGCCTCGCCGCTCGGCGCAGTGACCCGGCAGCGGCGGAAGCGCTCGGCTCCCAGCGCGTTCTCGAAGGCGAAGACCGGGTGACGTGTGATCGCCCCCGTCGTCTGGGTCGGCGCGCGATAGCCCGAGGCGTCGATCCGCGCGAGCGTGTTCTCGATCTCGTAGCAGCTCATTTGCGCGGGCGACGGGAAGGTCGCCGGGTTGATGACCAGAACCGACCCAGAGGCCGCTGCGGCTGGCGCAGCGGCGGCGAGAAAGAACAGCGCGATTGTAGCGTGACGGGTCATCGACAGGTCCAAGCCGGGTCCAACACTGTCCCAAATCTAGAAACATGCCCTGATCTTTCAACGCGTGGTTTAGGTCTCGTTTGCCTCACCCCACGGGGTTGAGCGCGATCATCGAGAGGACCCCGTTGCAGCGAGCACAGGTGGCCGGGTGCTCGTGCAGTCCCACGTCGGGCAGGATCTTCCAGCAGCGGGCGCATTTCTCGCCTGGCGCGCGCTGAAAGACGGCCCCGATGGTCGGGTCGTCGAGCCGAAAGGCTTCGGCCGGCGGATCGGCGGCAACGATCTCCAGGGCCGAGGTGATGCAGATCTCGGCCATATCGGTGCCCTTCACGGCGGCCACCATCTCAGGATCGCCAAGATAGAGGCAGGGAGCGGCCTCCAGCCCGGCGCCGATGGTTTTCTCCCGCCGCTCGATCTCGAGCGCGCCCAGCACCACGCGGCGTGCGGCCCGGATCTTGGTCCATTTCGCGGCCAGCGCATCGTCACGCCAATCCGCAGGGGTCGGCTCGAAATCCTGCAGATGCACCGAGGTGTCCGGCCCATCGCCGAAGCGGGCGAGCCAGACCTCCTCCATCGTGAAGCACAGGATCGGCGCGAGCCAGGTGGTTAGCCGGCGAAACAGCGCGTCCATCACCGTGCGCGCGGCCCGGCGGCGCGGGGCATCGGCGGCATCGCAGTAGAGCGCATCCTTGCGCACGTCGAAGTAGAAGGCCGAGAGATCACCCGTCACGAAGGCGAAGACTTTCTGGAAGACCCCATCATAGTCGAAAGCCTCGTAGCCCGCGCGCACCTCGCCATCGAGCTCGACCAGACGGTGGAGCACCCAGCGCTCGAGCTCCGGCATCGCGGCCGGCGCCACCCGCTCCGCCTCGTCCCAACCGTCGAGCGCGCCGAGCAGGAAGCGGAAGCCGTTTCGGAGGCGCCGATAGCTATCGGCGGTCCCTTTCAGGATCTCCGGGCCGATGCGCTGGTCTGCCGTGAAGTCGGTCTGGGCGACCCAGAGGCGCAGGATATCGGCCCCGTACTGCTTGATGATGTCCTGGGGCGCCACGGTGTTCCCGAGGCTCTTGGACATCTTGTTGCCCTTCTCGTCCAGCGTGAACCCATGGGTCACGACCGCCTTATAGGGCGCGCGCCCGCGCGTGCCGCAGGCCTGGAGCAGCGAGGAATGGAACCAACCGCGGTGCTGGTCAGTGCCCTCGAGGTAGACGTCTGCGGGCCAGACGCCGTCCTCCCGGTCCCGCATCACAAAGGCATGGGTCGAGCCAGAGTCGAACCAGACATCCAGGATATCGTCGACCTTCTCCCACTGATCCACGTCGTTGCGGCCGGCGAGGAACCGCTCCTTCGCGCCCTCGGCATACCAGGCATCCGCGCCCTCGGCCCGGAAGGCTTCGACGATGCGGGCATTCACGGCCTCGTCGCGCAGCAGCTCCACCTCGCCATTGTCCAGCCGGCGCATGAAGCAGGTGAGCGGCACGCCCCAGGCGCGCTGGCGCGAGAGCACCCAATCCGGCCGCGCCTCCATCATGGAGTGCAACCGGTTGCGCCCAGCCCGCGGGGTCCAGTCCACGAGCGCATCGATGGAGGCGAGCGCGCGGCTGCGGATCGTGTCCCCATGCTCGCCCATGCCGTCCTCAAGTGGCTTGTCGATGGCAACGAACCACTGCGGCGTGTTGCGGAAGATGAGCGGCGCCTTGGACCGCCAAGAATGCGGGTAGGAGTGTTTCAGGCGACCGCGGGCGATCAGGGCGCCCGCCTCGACCAGCTTCTCGATGACGGCCTTGTTCGCTTTGCCCTCTTTCCCTTTGGCATCGAGGATCGCGAGGCCCCCAAAGAACGGCAGGTTCTCGCGGAAGCTGCCGTCCTCCAGCACATTGTAGGTCATCGGCAGCCCATGCCGCTGGCCCACCGCATAGTCGTCCGCACCATGGCTGGGCGCGGTGTGCACAAACCCCGTCCCCGCCTCATCGGTCACATGCTCGCCCGGCAGCATGGGCACGTCATAGTCCCACGCCTCCTTGCCTTTCTCGGCACCGCGAAATGGGTGCGCCATGTATTGGCCGGTAAGCTCATCAGCCGAGATACTGCGTAGGCGACGGTACTGATGCCCTTCAAGGCGGGCCTTAGCCATCACATCAGACGCGAGCTTGTCTGCCAGGACAAAGCAATCGCCTACGCTAGCCCAACACTCTTCTGGCGTCTCAATCACCTCGTAGAGACCATAGGGGATTTCAGGGTTGAAGCAGACGGCGCGGTTCTGAGGGATCGTCCAAGGGGTGGTAGTCCAGATGATTACGTTGGCATTTTCCTCGAAGAGCCGATCCTCCGCCTTTTCCTTTTCCGAAACGTAGTTCGTCTCACCACGCTTCAGCGCGGGCAGAACCCGCGGGCGGAGGATTATCGGGAACTTGACCCAGATCGTGTGGCTCTGGTGCTCGTGGTACTCGACCTCGGCCTCGGCGAGCGCGGTCTTTTCGACGGGGCTCCACATCACCGGTTTCGAGCCCTGATAAAGGGTGCCGTTCATGACGAACTTCATGAATTCCTCGGCGATCACCGCCTCGGAGCCAAAGTCCATCGTCAGATACGGGTTCTCCCAGTTGCCGGTGACGCCGAGGCGTTTGAATTCCTCGCGCTGAACATCGATCCAGCCCTCAGCAAAGCGGCGGCATTCGCCGCGCAGCTCGTTGATCGGCACCTCGTCCTTGTTCTTGCCCTTCTTCCGGTACTGCTCCTCGATCTTCCATTCGATGGGCAGGCCGTGGCAGTCCCAGCCCGGCACATAGCGCGCGTCGAAGCCCAGCATCTGGCGCGAGCGGGTGACGAAGTCTTTCAGAACCTTGTTGAGCGCATGGCCGATGTGGAGGTTCCCATTGGCATAGGGCGGGCCGTCATGCAGCGCGAAGGCGGGACGGTCGCCGGCCTCGCGGCGCTGGCGATGGTAGAGATCCATATGCTTCCAGCGGGCCAGCCAATCGGGCTCGCGCTTGGGCAGGCCTGCGCGCATCGGGAAATCGGTGCTCGGCAGGAAGAGGGTGTCGCGATAGTCGGGGCCGTCCTTGGCGCGGTCCTCGGGGGTCGCGTTGGCGGCAGCATCAGTGGTCTCGGCGCTCATCGGTCGCCTCCGGTCGTGTCGGTGATAGGGCGTGGCTTCGCGGTGCGCATGGCGCGGCACCCTTCGTCCCGGCGCCGCCTCTAGCGGGCCGGGCCGGTAATTCGCGCGCCGATGGCGCCGGGGATGCCGCAACGCTGCCTCATGAGGCAGGCGTATAACGGCGCGGGCGGTCCGCGGCAACGGGCAGGCCGGGCGATTGGACGCATCATGGCCGCTCGCAGCGGCTCACGAGCCCGTCAGCGCGTGTTTCGCGACCCTTGGCCGCGCGCCCCTCTCCCCCACCTTCTCCGCCAAGCAGGCCGTTGAAGATGGAGAGCCCCATGCCCGATCGTCGTCAGTTTCTCGCGCTCGCAGCCCTCGGGGGTGCCGCCGGCCTGTTGCGTCCCAGCGTCGCCGGGGCCGCGCCGCGCTCGCGCCTGATCGATGATCGCTGGACGCGCCACGGCTCGGCCGGCGATCCGGATCACGGTGCCTGGGGCGCCTTTCTCGGCCGGCATCTTCGCACCGGCACGGCGAGCGGGGTGGCGCTTCTCGATTATGCTGGCGCTCGGGCCGATCGCTCTGCCCTGCAGGGCTATATCAAGGCCATGCAGGCGGTGACGCCGAGCGCCCTCTCCCCGGATGCGGCCATGGCCTATTGGATCAACGTCTATAACGCCGTGACCATCGACCTTGTGGTCGAGGCCTATCCCGTCGACAGCATCCGCGAGGTGCGGGGCGGGCTCTTCAACACCGGCCCCTGGGGCGATGAGATCTTTCGCGTCGACGGACATGATCTGAGCCTCGACGACATCGAACATGGGATCCTGCGGCCCGTATGGCGCGATGCGCGGATCCATTATGCGGTGAATTGCGCCTCGATCGGCTGCCCGGATCTGGCGAGCAAACCCTACACGAGCGGGGCGCTCGAGCAGATGCTCGAGGCCGGCGCGCGGCGCTATGTGAACCATCCGCGTGGGGCCACAGGCACCCCGGACGGGCTGGTGGTCTCCTCGATCTACGACTGGTTCGAGGAGGATTTTGAAGATGAGCAAGGCGTCATCCGCCACCTCGCGGCCTATGCCACGGGCGAGACCGCTGCAGCCGTTGCAGCGGCGACCGAGATTGAGGATTACCGCTACGACTGGGCGCTGAACGACACCGCGGCCGTCAGCTGAACCGCCAGGCTCAGCCCTGTTCGAAGACGAACTGAGCCTTTGGGAAGTAATCCTTGAGGATTGAATACACTTCCGCTGCCTCGCTCGAGGTTTGGAAGCTGTAATCGAGGACACATTTGCCCTCGTCACGCACGCGGAGCTTCATCGGCCGCTCCATCGGCACGCGATGCACACAACTCATAGTAGTCACTCACACACTTTTCACTATGTGGAAACTATGACGACCTGTCGGATCGAGCAAGATGATTCCATTCCGTCACGCTTTGGGGCAGTCAGGCGCTCGGTCTTGGCAACCGGGTCTTGCACGCTGGGTCTTGCAAACTGTGCGCTGCGGCAGTATCCCGCGCCCTCTGCTAAGACAAGCGGAGGGAGAGCCGTCGGCCGGATCAGGGCTGCCGTACGGCTCCGTAATGCATTGACGGAGATGAAAATGCCCAAGATGAAGACCCGGTCGAGCGCGAAGAAGCGCTTTAAGGTGACCGCGAATGGCCGCGTGAAGGTCCAGCAGGCCGGCAAGCGCCATGGCATGATCAAGCGCACGCCCAAGTTCATCCGCAACGCCCGCGGCACCACCGTGCTGTCCGCGCCGGATGAGCGGATCGTGAAGCAAATGATGCCGTATAGCCGCTGAGGAGGACCGAGAGATGCCCCGCGTAAAGACCGGACCGATCCGCGCCCGCCGTCACCGCGCTGTCCTCGACAGCACAAAAGGCCACTACGGCGCCCGCTCGCGCAGCTTCCGCACGGCCAAGCAGTCGGCCGACCGCGCGCTGCAGTACCAGACCCGCGACCGCAAGGTGAAGAAGCGCACGTTCCGCGCGCTCTGGATCCAGCGGATCAATGCGGCGGTGCGCGCCGAGGATGCGAGCCTCAGCTACTCCCGCTTCATCAACGGCCTCGACAAGGCCGGGATCGAGGTGGACCGCAAAGTGCTGGCCGATCTTGCCGTGCATGAGCCGGCGGCTTTCAGCGCCATCGTCGGGCAGGCCAAGGCCGCGCTCGCAGAGACCGCGTGAGAGGAGTAGGATCCATGAAAATCAAGAACTCGCTGCGCTCGCTCAAGACGCGCCACCGCGACTGCCGCGTCGTCCGCCGCCGCGGCCGCGT
>JBCCLX010000005.1:0-26643 GCA_039026635.1 Pseudomonadota bacterium | reverse complement strand
CGGGTGCAGAAGGCCGTTGCCTCCCTTGGCTACGCGCCCGATTTCGGCGGACGGGTTCTCGCCTCAGGACGCACTAACACGGTCGGCGCCGTGATCCCGACGATGGAGAACGCGATCTTCGCGCGCGGCTTGCAGGCCATGCAGGATGTTCTGGGTGAGGCCGGCATCACCATGCTGGTCGCGACCTCAAACTATGACACAGCCCAAGAAGCCCGGCAGGTGCGCGCTCTGGTCAGTCGCGGCGTCGACGGCCTCCTCTTGATCGGCGAGGCGCGAGACCCCTCGGTCCATGAGATGATCGAACGGCGCGCTCTGCCCGCCGTCTTGGTCTGGACCTGGCGCGAGGATTGCCCGCTGCCCTGTGTCGGCTTCGACAATCATGCGGCGGCGCGCGCGATGACCGAACGTGTGCTCGCCCTCGGCCACCGGCAGATCGCCATGATCGCCGGCATCACACGGGACAACGATCGGGCCACGCAGCGCGTCCAAGGCGTCACCGCAGCACTCAGAAGCGCCGGGCTCTCCCTCAGCCCCGTGACGCTGATCGAGAGCGCCTACAGCCTCACCGCCGGTGGCGATGCCGCGCGGCAACTGCTAGGGCGCACGCCGCGGCCGACGGCCATCATCTGTGGCAACGACGTGCTGGCCGCCGGGGCCGCGATCGCCGCGCGGGAGAGTGGGCTGACGGTCCCGGGCGCCCTCTCGATCGCAGGCTTCGACGACATCGATCTGGCGGAGATCATGGTGCCGGCCTTGACCACAGTGCGCGTGCCCCACCGACGGATGGGAGCCCGTGCCGCCCGGCTGATCCTGGAGCTGATGAACGGAACGGCCGAAGCCACCCGGATCCGCTATGAGACCGAGATCGTCTACCGCAGCTCGCTCGCCTCGCCAAAGGAGCCCACCGCCAGGTAGCGTCTCCGACCCGCCCCCGGCATCGCGACACGGCGCCAAGGGGTGCGCCTCACAGGCTTCAGCCCGGCTCAGCCTCCAGGGCGTCGATCAAGGCCGGCAGATCCGCCACCGTCTCGATGACGTGATCAGCACCCGCGAGCCGCAGCTTTGCCGCCGCCGCTTCGTGCAGGATCGCGATCTCATCCTGGGGCAGCGCCGCAAGCTCCGCCGGCGTGCGCCCAACCTCGTTGCCGGAAAGCGTCACACCGACGGTCACACAGCCCGCGGCCACCCCCTCCGCAATGCCCGGCCCCGTGTCGTCGATCTTGAGGACCGAGGCGGGCGGGTAGACCGCGAGATCGACAAAGCACTGATACATCATCAGCGGGCCGGGACGCCCCTCGGACAGGTCATCGGCACAGACGAGATTGTCCGGGGCATAGCCTTGAGCGGCAGCAAGCGGCAGGACGCGCTCCATGATGGAACGCGTGTAGCCGGTGGTCGAGCCGATCTTCATGCCGCGGACGCGGAGGTTCTCGAGCATCGCAACCGCGCCGGGAACGAGGGCAGCGTAGTCGACCACCACCTCCTCGTTCATGGGCACGAAAACCTCGTAGACGCTGTCGATATCGGCGGTCGTCGGCGCCGCGCCATGCGCCGTCTCCCAGCGCGCGGCAATGGCGGGATCGGCCAGCATGGCCGCGATATGATCGCGCTTGGGCTTGCCCATGGGCACGCGCGCCTCGGCGATGCTCGTCTCGACCTGGAAGCGGCGAAAAACCTCCACGAAAACGCCCATGGGCGCGAAAGAGCCGAAGTCGATCATGGTACCGGCCCAGTCGAAGACGGCGGCTTTGAAACGGGTCATGGGGATCACTCAGCGGCGTCGCGCCAGCGCGCGAGATCAATGTCCGCTGCGTAATGGCATACCAAGACGGGCACTGAAACCGTTTCGCGCGGATCGGGCGCTGCGCTGTGGCCGTTGGGCAGTCCCCGTCGACAGGCTGATCGCTCATCGTCATCCGCCTGCAAGAGACGCCTATCAACGGGCGACGCGTTTCCCCTAGACTGTTGGCAGAGTTCTGCGGGCGGGGCGCCTGAGCGGGGTCGACTGACCCGGTCAGCGTAAACCAGACCGCCTGGGGCTCTCATTCGGGGTCGCCATGCCCCAATGGGCTGCACTTTCCCAGAACGGAGCCTTCATCGTGCCCCTTCTCCGCCCCCTCGCCGCAGCCGCTCTCGCCGTCTTGCTCGCATCATCTGCCGGCGCTCATGCCACGAAAGAGGGCACCGTGCCCGCGGATGGTGCCACGCTCGCGGCGAGCCCACCGGTGATTGCGCTGATGTTCGACGCGCCGATGCGGATCACCCGGCTCCTCGTGCTGAATGCCGCGGGCGACGAGCAACCGCTTGCGCAAAAGGACGGGACGACCCCGGCGCGCCGCTATCAGGCCGTGCCAGAGCCCCTGGCGCCCGGGGCCTATGAGGTGCGCTGGCGCGGGATGGCGGAGGACGGCCATACGATGCGCGGCTCTTTCGCCTTCACGGTGGAGTAATCCCGCATGCTCTCCACCCTTGCCGCAGCCAACGCCATCGAAATCCTGCAGATCCTGGTGAAGACCGCAATCTACGTGGGCAGCCTACTGGCGGTTGGCAGCGCCCTCTTTCTCCTCCTCTTCCGCGATGCGCCCGAAACAGCGCTCGATGGCGCGCGCAATGGCGTCGTCTTCGCGGGCACAGCCACGATCGCCTTCTCGATCATCGGCTTCTTCCTGCAGGCCGCAGCCCTCGGCGGCAGCTTCGGCTCGGCCTTCGATCCCGAGATGATCGAGGTGGTGCTGAGCCCGCATGGGGAGACCATGGCGATGCGGGTCATCGGCTGCACCTTCATGCCGATGATCGCCAATGAGAAGGTCAGGCCCGGCGCGCGCGCGTCGGCTATGACCGGCGCGATCCTGGTCTGCGGGTCCTTCGCGCTGGTCGGCCACGCGCTCTCGCCGCCGCAGCCGCTCCCGGGGCTGCTCCTCTTCCTGCACCTGATCGCCGTTGCGGCCTGGATCGGGGCTCTCATCCCCTTGGCCTTCGCCGCCGGGGATCTCTCGCCGACCGAGGCCGGCGCGCTCGCCCATCGTTTCGGTCGGTTCGCCCGGGTTCTCGTGGCGGTCTTGATCCTGGCGGGCCTGCTGATGTTCACGACCCTTACCGGCAGTCCCCTGCCTTGGCCGGACGATCCCTACAGCACGGGCATGCTGCAGAAACTCATCGTCGTGGTCGTGCTCCTGGCGCTCGCGCTGCGCAATCGCAATCAGAGTGTCCCGGCGATGATGGCAGGGGATGCCAGCGCTGCGACAACGCTGCGCCGGACCATCGCCCTCGAAGGCTTGGCGATCCTGCTGATCCTGCTGATCACGGCGGCGCTAACCACGCTGACGAGCCCGGCGTGATCCGACCATGAACCCGGCGCTCTGGCTCGCGCGCACGGCCCGCCTGTCGCCCATACGCCCTGCGTTGCTGCGCGGCACGGGGATCGACGCCGACTACGCAGGCTTCGCCGCGCGCGCTGCCGCAATCGGAGCTGGGCTTGCGGCCCGACATGGCATCGGACCAGGCGATCGGGTGGCACTCTTCCTGAAGAACGCGACGACTTATCTCGAATGCCTCTACGGCGCCTGGTGGGCCGGCGCCGCCGTCGTGCCGATCAACGCCAAACTGCATGCGCGCGAGGCGGCTTGGATCCTGGAGAACGCCGGGGCCTCGCTCGTCTTCTCGAGTCGGGGGCAAGTCACGGCGCTGGGCGGTCTCACCCTCGAGACGACGGTGCTAGATACCAGGGGAGCCGATATGGCGACCCTGCGCGCATCCGAGCCGGGGGCCGCGCCTTGTCCCATGAAGGCCGATAGTCTCACCTGGTTGTTCTACACCTCCGGCACGACGGGCCGGCCCAAGGGCGTGATGATCACCGCTGGGAACCTTCAGGCGATGACGCTCGCCTACTTCGCCGATGTGGACCGGGTGGAGGCGCAGGACGCCGCACTCTATGCGGCGCCGCTGTCCCATGGCGCGGGGCTCTATAACTTCATGCATGTGCTCCGCGGCGCGCGCCATGTGGTGCCCGAGAGCGAGGGCTTCGATGCGGCCGAGATCCTCGATCTCGCACCCCGCCTTGGCGATGTGCATATGTTCGCAGCGCCCACGATGGTCCGCCGGCTGGTGGATGCGGCCAAGACCGGCGGCGGCGAGGGGCAGGGCATCCGCACCATCGTCTATGGCGGTGGGCCGATGTATCGCGCGGATATCGAAGAGGCGGTCGACATGATGGGCCCCCGCTTCGTCCAGATCTATGGCCAAGGCGAATGCCCGATGGCGATCTCTGCTCTGCCGCGTGCGCTGGTCGCGGACCGGACGCATCCACGCTGGCGCGAGCGGCTGGCCTCGGTCGGCACCGCTCAATCCTGCGTCGAGCTGCGGATCGCGGATGAGAAAGGAGACGCCCTCCCCTCAGGCGAGACAGGCGAGATCATGGTGCGTGGGACGCCCGTGATGGCCGGCTATTGGCGCAACCCGTCGGCCACTGCTGCCGCGATCCGCGACGGTTGGCTCGCCACCGGGGATCTCGGCGCGCTCGATGCCGACGGCTTCCTGACGCTGCAGGACCGCTCCAAGGACCTCATCATCTCGGGCGGGACCAATATATACCCGCGGGAGATCGAGGAGGTTCTGCTCGAGCATTCGGATGTGCATGAAGCCGCCGTCGTCGGCCATCCCCATCCCGAATGGGGGGAGGAGGTCGTGGCCTTCATCACACCCGCCGTCGGCTCGACGCTCGATCCCGCGGCGATGGATCGCCACTGCCTCGACCGCATCGCCCGCTTCAAACGACCGAAGCGCTACCTCACCTGCCCCGCCCTGCCCAAGAACAACTACGGCAAAGTGCTAAAGACCGAGCTGCGCCGCCGGCTCGCCGATCATGACGCGTCGCTGGATCACAGATCCCGATAGCGACGGAACCAGGCGACGAAATCGCGGATCCCGTCGGCGAGCGGTGTTGAGGGGCGGAAACCGATGGCGGCTTCGAGGAGCCGGGTATCCGCCGCCGTCGCCGCCACGTCGCCGGGCTGCATCGGCAGAAACTCTTTGACCGCCTCCCGTCCGCAGGCGGCCTCGATATGGCGAATGAACCCCATCAAGGGCTCGGGCTGACTGTTGCCAATGTTGAAGACACGGTGCGGCGCCCAGCTCGTCGCAGGATCGGGATGAGCCCGATCGAACCCGTCCTCGGGGGTCGCGGGCTTGTCGACCAGCGTTACGACAGCGGCCACGACGTCATCCACATGCGTGAAATCCCGCGCCATCTCACCATGGTTGAAGACCTTGATGGGTCGACCCGCCAGGATGGCCTCGGTGAAGAGCCAATAGGCCATATCCGGCCGCCCCCATCGCCCATAGACCGTGAAGAAGCGCAGGCCGGTGCAGGGTAGGCCGAAGAGATGGGCATAGGAATGCGCCATCAGCTCGTTGGCCTTCTTCGTCGCCGCGTAGAGGCTGACAGGATGATCGACGCTCTGACCCTCAGCAAAGGGCACCGCCGTGTTGCCCCCATAGACCGAGCTGGAAGAGGCGTAGAGCAGATGGCCGACACCTGTCTGGCGACATCCTTCCAGCACCGCGAGGTGCCCCGTCAGGTTGGCGTCGGCATAGTCGAAGGGCGCCTTCAGCCCATGGCGTACCCCTGCCTGAGCGGCGAGATGGATCACAGCCTCAGGCCGAACGGCGTCAAAGAGCGCAGCCATGCCCTCCCGGTCTGCCAAGTCCAGCCGATGGAAGGAGAAGCCCGCACGCCCCTCAAGCCGCGCCAGGCGGGCGCCCTTCAGCTTCGGATCGTAATAGGCATTGAGATTGTCGACACCTACGACCGCGCGCCCCTCGGCAAGCAGCCGTTCGCTGACAGCAGCACCGATAAAGCCCGCAGCACCGGTGACGAGGATGGTCATCGTCGTAGCAACACGCCCTGCATCATGATCGCCCGACGGAGACGTAGGTGAACCCGGCCTCCCGCAGATCCGACGGACGGTACACATTGCGCAGATCGATCATCAGGGGCGCCCGCATGGTTGCGTGAAGCCTGGCCAGATCGAGGGCGCGAAACTCGTTCCACTCCGTCAGCAGCACCAGCGCATCCGCCCCCTCCGCCGCCGCATAGGCATCGTCGCACCAGCTCACGCCCGGCAACAGCGTCTCGCCCTCCTTGCGCCCCTGCGGATCGGTTACCCGCACCTCCGCTCCGGCCCCGATCAGCGCCGGCACCACGGTGAGCGAGGGCGAGTCGCGCATATCGTCGGTGTTCGGCTTGAAGGTGACGCCCAAGACCCCGATGCGCCGGCCAGCGATCTGATCGCCCAAAGCCTCGGCGATCTTGTCGACCATCGCGCGCTTGCGCGCATCGTTGACCGCAATCACAGTCTCGACGATGCGCAGGGGTGCGGCCTTCTCCTGCCCGGTACGGGCCAACGCCGAGGTGTCTTTGGGAAAGCAGGAGCCGCCGTAGCCGGGGCCGGCATGCAGGAACTTCGAGCCGATACGACCGTCCAGCCCGATCCCACGGGCCACCTCCTGCACATTGCCACCGGTCTTCTCGCAGAGATCGGCGATCTCGTTGATGAAGGTGATCTTGGTCGCGAGGAAGGCATTGGCGGCGTATTTGATGATCTCCGCCGTCTCGAGCCCTGTCGTCACAATGGGCGTCTCGCGCAGGTAGAGCGGGCGATAGATCTCACGCATCACCGCATCTGCGCGCTCGGAGGTGACACCGACGACGACGCGATCGGGGCGCATGAAGTCCTCGATCGCCGCCCCTTCGCGCAGGAACTCGGGATTGGAGACAACGTCGAACTCGGCCTCCGGCGCGGCGGCGGCGATCCGGCGCGCGACCTCGGCATTCGTACCCACAGGCACGGTCGACTTTGTAACGACCACGGCATAGCCCGTCAGCGCGCGGGCCACGTCTTCGGCAGCCGCGAAGACATACTTCAGATCTGCATGCCCATCGCCCCGGCGCGTGGGCGTGCCGACTGCAATAAAGACCCCGTCCGCACCGTCGACCGCCGGGGCCAGCTCTGTCGTGAAGGAAAGGCGTCCCGCCTCCACATTGCGCGCGATCAGATCGTCGAGGCCCGGCTCATAGATCGGCACCTCCCCGCGCTTCAACTGCGCGATCTTCTCTTCGGAGAGATCGACGCAGACGACCTCGTGCCCGAAGTCCGAGAAACAGGCGCCCGAGACGAGGCCAACATAGCCTGCGCCGATCATGGCGATGCGCATGGAACCCTCCAGCTCTCCGCCCAAGAGGCGGGCGGGCGGTGTCGCTGCGACCGCCTATCCCTCTGCGCGCCCGACTGCAAGCGAGCCCGCGGTGGGTCAGGCGGCGGGCTGTTCCGTCGCTTCGGCCGCAGGCGCCGCAGGGGCGGCATCCCCGGTCGGGCCGATGAGGAGGGGCAGAAGCGCGGCATCCGCGATCATGCCCTCTCCGCCCCCCGGCGCCCCGATCCCGCGCACAAGCCAGCTGCGCACCTCGCTCTCCTCCTTGCCCTCGCCACGGGACAGCGCGGCACGAATGGCGCAGTAGCGACCTGAAGGCTCGGTTTCGTTGAGCTTCTTCAGCTCAGCGCGCGCCTCGTCCCATTTGCCCTCCAAGAGCGCCAGCTCGGCGCGGGTATAGGAGGTCTGGGGGTGGTTCGGGTTCGACTGGAATAGCTCCTCAAAACGCTTACGCCGGTCGGCTGGAACCTCGGCCGGTTCCAGATCGGCGAACACCTTGGCCACCTCCGGGCTCGGCGCGGCCTTCCAAGCCTCGGCGATCACGCGACCGGCCTGCTTCGTCGCTCCCGTCTCCGCCAGCATGCGGGCGGCCTTGGATGTCGCCTCGTGGTTCGTGGGATCGATCTTCGCAGCCTCGACGGCGAGCTTGAGCGCATCGCCATTGCGCCCGGCATCCTGCGCCTCCGCCGCCTGAGCGAGGGCGAGATGCGATTCGCGCCGTGCCGCTTCCTCCGCGGTGATCAGATTGCCTCGCTTAAGAGACGCCAAGGTATGGCGCGCCGCATCCCAGTTGAACTTGCCGGACTGCAGGGCATAGAGCGCATCCAGTGTCTCTTTGTCGTCGCTCTTCAGACCCGCGGCCGTGCGCGCCAGGATCTCCACGCTCTCGGTCTCGCCCCCACCCTCGGCCAAGCGCATGAGGCCCTTCACGCCAACGAGCGCCGTCTCGGAATTGTCGGCAAGCGCACGGTAGTAGGTTTTCGCGCGATCCGTATCGCCGGCAAGCTCGGCGGCTTGGGCGTTGGCCAGGCGCGTCAGAGCCGGTCGCTTCAGCTTGCGCTCGGCCAGCTGGGCCTTTTGCTTGGCGCGCCGGCCGTCCCCCATGGCGATGGCGGCTTGGGCCTGGGCCAGCGCCTCGGCGCCTTTTCGCTCATCCGCGCGCTCGAAATACCGCGTGAGGCTCGAGTCGCCGCCGACGATGAAGCTGAAGAGCGCGTAGAGAAATCCCGAGACCTTGAGGAGCAGATAGAGCGACAGGAACCCGAGGATCAGGAACAGCGCCGCTGCGATCGGCCGGATCGTCGTCGTGGCGTCGCGGAAGGTGATGGTGATGCCATCCCCCTCGGGCGCCGTCAGAAGATAGTTCGCGCCAAAGGCCAGCGCTCCGACGATCGCGATGAAGACCGCGAATTTCAGGATCGAATTCAGCATTGGTGCCTCCCTAAGTTCTCGGTCAACCTTCGTCGAGCACGCCAAGCTCGCCGAGCCACGCCGTCAGCGCCGTTTCGGCCTCCACACGAGCGCGCAGATCATCAAGCCAGCGCCCCATGGCCGTCTTGGCATAGTCTGGCATCGCCTCCGCCTCCATGAGCGCGGTGCTCGATTTGCCTTCGCGCAGTGCCGCGCCGATCCGGCTCACGTAAGCGGCGACATCCGTGCCCTCGCGGGCCTGGGTCGGCTGGACGATGACCTGGCTCGACAACCAGCCGAGGAGCTGGCCCGAGGTCGTCTCCTCTGCCGACTCAGCCGCATCCACCCGCAGCGCGGCCTGCGCAGCGTCCGGGAAGGTGGCGTCGAGATCGGCGAGGCTCACGAGCCCTTCGGCCGCCGCCGACAGCGCTTCAGGCGGCGCCTGTCCCGTCAGTGCGGCCAAATCGTCGAGCACCACGGCGAAGGTATCCCCTTGACGCAAACGCACCTTGAGCGCCTCGGCACCGGCACGCAGGCGCAAACCGTCTGCCTTGCGTTTCGCCTCGGCCTTGGCGGCAACGAGTTCCGCCTTGGCGAGCTCGGCACGATCCGCCGCCTCTTGCAGACCGGCCTCGATAGCGGCAATCCGCGCGATCGTTTCTCCCAGCTGCGCGGCCGTCGCCACTTCGGGCCGGGCCTCGATGGTGGCGATGCGAGCGCCGAGCTCGGCAAGCTGAGGCGCGGTGACCTCGGGCTCCGCCGTCTCCAGCGCATCGACCCGTTCGGCCAAACCGGCTGCAACCGCCGCCCCTGCGCCTGTGCCTGCTCCCGCTTCCAATGCGGCAAAACGCTCTGTCAGCGCCGCGACCTCGTCCTCGATCAAGGAAACGCGCTTTGCCATGACGCCGACAGCGTCGCCCAGCACATTGATGGCGTCGCCATAGCCTGGATAGTCCTCACCGCCGGCGATGGTGCCTTCAAGCGCGTCCAAACGCTCTGCCATGGACCCAGAGGCAGCGCCCTCGGCCTCCAGGGTCTCCACCCGCTCCTGAAGGGCCGCCACCGTCTTGGCCTGGGTCGTCCCGCTCTGCGTGACGAAATCGGCAAGGGGCTGCGGCAGGTGGGGGGCGAGCTGGGGACCGGCGACCGAGATCACCGTGATACCGGCGATCACACCGATCAGAAGCGCGAGCCAGACGGCAGCGGCGCTGCGACCGGTTGGCCTTGCGGGCGCCTGCGCGTTGGGTCGCTTGGGCGCCGCGCCGGAAACGGGTGCTGCTGGAGCCGCCTTAGGCGCGCTTTCCGAAGCGGTGGCCCCGGCAGGCGCAGCCTCAGACGCAGCCTCAGACGCAGCCTCGGGGGTCGGCTCGCCAACTGGCTCTGGGGATGCCTCGGGCGCCGCCTCCGGTGCAGCTGCCACCTCCGCTTCGGCGTCGGCGGCGTCGCGACGGGCGGCTAGGGCATCGTTCATCCCTGACATCTCGGCATAGGGCTTGCCCTTGTCAGCGCTCTGGGCCGCGGTCTCGGGCGTTTCCGGTTCGCTCATGATGTCCTTTCCCCCTTGTGGCCGCGGGCGCGGCGATGGCCGGTCTCGTGCCGGTTGGAAGGCGGTGCCGCGATCGGCGCCTGAGGTGTATCGTAAAAGACAAGCCGCGTGCGCGGCAATTCCGTTACTCGGTTAAGTTCGTTGACGATGCGTCTATCGCAGTCTGGACGGAGAGCGCGGCCGCGACGAGGGCCTCGCGCATGGCATCGCCTCGCCGGGCTGGGGCGATACGCAGGCTCGCGAAGCCGAGAGCCGCGAGCGGCGCGGCCACGGCCGGCGACAGCGTGACCGCCACCAGCCGGTCGAGCGGCCAGCCCGCCGCCCTCGCATGATCGGCGAAGAGAGCCGCATTGCGGGGGGACCAGAAGCCTGCGACCGCAAGCTCGCCGGCTGCCAGCGCGGCCTCGGCCTCCCGCGGCAAGGCACAAGGAACGGCCCGATAGGCGACTGCGGTTCTCAACAACTTGCCGGCCGCCGCCAGCGTCGCGTCGATATCACCGGCAAGATCGGCCCCTCCCGGATGAAAGAAGCAGCGCTCAGGTGCTGCAACAGCGCGGGCGGCCAGCGTCGTGGCATCACCGTCCTCAGCCGTGCCGGGCACCACGCGCAGGCCAGCCGCCGCCGCGGCGGCCGCCGTCGCAGGACCCACGCAATAGGCCGGCAGGTGGCCCGCCGTCGCCGCGGCCGCCGGCACGGCATGGGCCGACGTCAACAGCAGGGCCTCCGCATCCGAAGGAGGGACGGGAGGCGGCACCTCCGCCCGGATCTCGGTGAGCGGCGCGATGACGGGCTCGAGGCCGAGCGCGTCAAGCGCCTCGGCCTCACGCACCGCCGCCTCGGCAGGTCGAGTGACCAGAACCCGCGGTCGGGGCGAGGGGGCCCGCGCCTGCGGTCGTGCCGGCACCTCAGACAACAAAAAAGTCCGGCCCACCTCGCCGGCGCAGCTCAGCCGCAGCGTCGCTGCCCATCGCGGCGGCATCGGAGACCGGGCCGCGGCGCTCAAGGGCGTGGCGCTCCCGCCCGTCCGGGCGCACGATCTCACCGCGCAGCCACAGCGTACCGTCGTCCTCCAGCACTGCGAGCCCGCCGATCGGCGTGCGGCAAGACCCGTCGAGGCCGGCAAGAAAAGCCCGCTCG
Organism: Pseudomonadota bacterium; assembly: GCA_039026635.1. Taxonomy (GTDB): domain Bacteria; phylum Pseudomonadota; class Alphaproteobacteria; order Rhodobacterales; family Rhodobacteraceae; genus Thermohalobaculum. The sequence continues at coordinate 15,341 of JBCCLX010000005.1, read as the reverse complement.
GCGGCCAAGCGCGTCGAGGTGTTCGCATCATTGAGCGGGGCCAGGATCTCATGCAGACGATCATCATTCGCCCTGGCCTCGATACCGATCGCCCCTTGGGCCACGGCGGGCAGCATCTCATCGGGTTCGATCCGCGTCCGGATCTGGGCCTCCATACCGAGCCGATGCAGCCCCGCACAGGCCAGAAACGTCGCCTCAGCGACCCCCTCCCCCAGTTTGCGCAACCGTGTCTGCACATTCCCCCGAAACTCGACAACCTGTAGATCGGGGCGGCGGTTGAGGAGTTGCGCGCGGCGGCGGAGCGAGGAGGTGCCCACGACAGCCCCCTTCGGCAGCGCTGAGATCGACTCATGCGCGAGGCTTACGAAGGCGTCCCGCACATCCTCCCGCGGCAGGAGCGCGACGATCTCAAGCCCGTCGGGCAGCACCGTCGGCATGTCCTTCATGGAATGCACGGCAAGATCGAGCGTGCCCGCGGCGAGCCCCTCCTCGATCTCCTTCGTGAACAGCCCCTTGCCCCCGATCTCCGAGAGCGCGCGATCCTGGACGGCATCACCAGTTGTGCGAATGACCTCGATGGTGCAGGCCTCCGGCGCAATGCCATGGGCCGCGACCAACCGATCCCGCGTCTCATAGGCCTGGGCGAGGGCAAGAGGCGAGCCACGGGTCCCGATGCGAAGCGGGCGGTCGGGCGTCGGCAAATCGAGCATCGGGTTCTCCAGCAGAGGCCACGCCCTTCCACCTGGCGGAGCCGGGCTGCGGATGGTGGCAAGGGCTTTGGGTCTTGGTAGAAGCGCGCTCGGCCCTGTGCAACCGCGCAAGACGTATGGGAGCACCGTGCAGAGGACCCTGGCGCAGCTCGCGCGACGGGGATGCATGTGGGACGGGTGCAGGACGAACGCGGGACGGATGGGACTGACGACACAATGCTGACGATCCTGGGGCTTGAGACGAGTTGCGACGAGACGGCCGCTGCCGTGCTCCGCGTCGGGGCCGTGGACGGCCTCTCTGCCGGCAGCGCGCCGTCGACAGAGATCCTCTCGAATGTTGTCTTCGACCAAGGGACGCTGCATGCGCCCTATGGCGGGGTCGTGCCCGAGATCGCGGCACGGGCCCATGCGGAGCGGAGCGATGCGGTCGTCTATCAGGCGTTGGCGGAGGCTGGGCTGGATGTGAGCGCGCTCGACGCCATCGCGGTGACGGCCGGGCCTGGGCTGATCGGCGGCGTGCTGGCGGGTGTGATGACGGCGACGGGCATCGCGCGGGGCGCAGGATTGCCGCTCCTCGGGGTCAATCACTTGGAGGGCCATGCGCTCACCCCGCGGCTGAGCCACCGGATCGCCTTTCCCTATCTCCTGCTCCTGGCCTCAGGCGGGCATTGCCAACTCCTCGCGGTGGAAGGGATTGGGCACTACCGCCGACTGGGTGGGACGATCGACGACGCGCCGGGGGAGGCCTTCGACAAGGTGGCCAAGATGCTGGGGCTCGGCTTTCCCGGCGGCCCGGCGGTGGAACGGATGGCCGAAACGGGGGATCCGGAGCGCTTTGCCCTGCCCCGTCCTCTCCTGGACCGTCCCACTGGCGAGATGAGCTTCTCGGGGCTGAAAACGGCAGTGCTCCGCGCGCGCGATAAGCTGGTGGCGGCCCAGGGCGGGCTTTGGGAGCGCGATCTCGCCGATCTCTGCGCCAGCTTTCAGGCCGCAGCGAGCGCACTTCTGGCGGGCAAAACGGCCTGGGCGATGGCAACGTTCCGCGCCTCCCATGCAGAAGCCTCCTGCGAGGGCGCAGGATCGAAGGGAGGCGCGGGATCGGAGGCCGGCGTGGCAGCGCGGCCGGTGATCGCCGTGGCTGGCGGTGTCGCCGCGAACAAGACGCTCCGGGCGGCACTCGATACCGTGGCCAAAGAGGCTGGCTTCGAGGCCGTGGCGCCCCCTCTCGGGCTGTGTACCGATAATGGGGCGATGATCGCCTGGGCGGGGGCGGAGCGGCTTCTGGCAGGCGAGACGCCGGCAGCGGTCGCGCCCCGCCCGCGCTGGCCCCTCGACGAGACGGCCCCGCCACTGCTCGGCGCCGGGCGCAAGGGTGCCAAAGCCTGAGACGCCGCCTGCTTGCCGGAGAGACCTCAAACGCGCGAGAAGACGCGGGCCAAGGAAGGACACATCATGCTCTACGCCATCATCTGTATCGACAAGCCGGGCGCTATCGACCTGCGCAAGGCCAATCGCGAGGCCCATCTTGCGCATATCAAGAGCACCGAGGGACGTATCGTCCAGGCGGGCCCGTTTCTGGATGGCGCAGGTGAGATGTGCGGCTCGCTCTTGATCTATGAGGCGGCGGAGCGCGGCGAGGTCGAAGCTTGGGCCGCGGCGGATCCTTATGCGGCAGCCGGGCTTTTCGAGAGCGTGGAGATCCGCGCCTGGAACCGCGTGGTCGGATGAACGATGCCGCACCGGGGTCGGGCGGGTTGACGGGTGCCCGTTACGCCGCCCTCGCCTGCGCTCGGGCGACGACGCCCACCCGCCAACCCGCCCGCAACGGCACTTCGAGACGCGACAGTTCGCAAGGCGGTAGGGGGGAAACATGGCGGCTCGACCCGCGCGGTAGCGCCGCTATGGTAACGAGATGACGAGATCCTGAGGGACGATCATGGCGTATTGGCTGTTTAAGTCGGAGCCCAACACCTGGTCTTGGGACGACCAGGTCGCCAAGGGTGCCGAGGGCGAGGAATGGGATGGGGTGCGCAACTATCAGGCGCGCAACAACATGCGCCAGATGGTGGTCGGCGATCTGGGGTTTTTCTATCACTCGGTGAATGAGAAACAGATCGTAGGCATCGTCGAGGTTTGCGCTGAGATCCATGCCGACACGACCACCGATGATCCACGCTGGGAATGTGTAGATATTCGCGCTGTGGCGCCGGTACCGCGCCCGGTCACGCTGGCGGAGATGAAGGCAGAAGACGCCCTCGCCGAGTTCGCGCTGATCAAGCAGAGCCGGCTTTCGGTCGTCCCCGTCAGTGCGGCGGAATGGGCGCATATCTGCAAGATGGCTGAGTACAAGGGACCTGGATCATGAGCCCTCTCCTGAGATCGCCTTTCTCGACCCTGGCCTCCGAGCGCCTTGCCGGCATCGGGCACAACGGAGGGCCGCCTTTGGATGCGGCGGTTTCCTGGCGGCGGCATTGTTGGAAGGTTGCGCGCCAGACGACACTGCCATCGGCGCCCCTCGAAGTGGTGCGTCGGCGCGTGGCGCGGGCGAGGGCGTTGGGCCTCGCCTATCCGGCCTATGCCTCGATCCTGGCGGGCACGGGGCGCGATGTGCGGGCGATGCTCTTTACCGCGGGGGCGCTGGCTTTGACGGTGAGCGGGATCGCACGGCGCGTCGCCCTTGATGAGGAACGGGCGGCGCGGCTGCGAGCGCTCGAAGACTGTGGGCGCTTGATCATGGTGCCGGAGGGAACCGGCCTCGACGGCATCGGCGCAGCGCTCGGGACGCAAGGGATTGCAGTGCTCGGCGTTGGCGAGGCGCCGGATCCGGAGGCGGGTTTCGGGCCGCGGCGGGAGAGCGTAGCGCGCCTTCTTGCAGGCCCGGGGCTGCCGGCGGATACGGTCGTCATGGTTGGGGCGGCAGCGGATGAGCGGGCGACCGCGGAGGCCGGCCGGCTGGCGAAGTTTCTCGCGGCCGACCTCTACTTCGCGCGCCCCGGAGTCTAGCGCCACAAGCCAGGTCTAGCGGGTATTGGGCGCCGCCCGGTGCTTCTGCTCGAGCCGCGAGGCGATGGTGCCGACCAGCGGGCCCGTCCGGTTTGATCGGGCCCAGATGCGGGTCCAACGGGGGTGCAGGCGATCGCGAGTTTAGGCGATCTCGAAGATGCCTTCGACTTCGACGATCACGCCGAAGGGCAGGGCGGCGACGCCCACGGCCGAGCGCGCGTGCTTGCCCTTGTCGCCGAAGGCATCGAGCAGAAGCTGCGAAGCGCCGTTCACCACCAGGTGCTGCTGCTGGAAGGAGGCATCGGAGTTCACGAAACCCGTGAGCTTCACCACGCGAGCGATCCGTTCCAGGTCCCCCGTTGCGATCTTGGCCTGAGCGATGAGGTTGATCGCGCATTGGCGAGCGGCGGCCTGCGCATGGGCGAGCCGACTGCCCTCAGGGACTGCGCCATCTACATGGTCGGCCGCGGCGAGCTGGCCGATGGGCAGTGGCTCCATACCGATCGGCAGCTGTCCCGAGACATAGAGCGTGCTGCCTGTGATCACCGTGGGAACATAGGCGGCGACGGGGGCGCCGGGGGTGGGCAAGGTGATGCCGAGGCTGGCGAGGGTGTCTTCGACGCTCATGATGGTGTTCCTGCTCTAGGATTGGAGCCCGCGCTCTTGCGGCTGAGCTCTCGGGGTGGCGCTGCATCAAGGCCGCCTCGGGCCGCCTTGTCAAAACACGGATGGCGAAAGGGTGGTTTAGAGGCCCCAGATCCGCGGCTCAGCCACCTCGAGCGAATTGCCGGCGGGATCGCGGAAATAGAGCGATGTGCCACCATGGGGCCAGTCGACACGGGCTTCGATGGGCACGCCGGCCGCCTCCAGCCGTTTCTCCCAGTCGTCCAGCGAGGGCGTGTCGGCACGGAAGCAGACATGACCGGGCCCATGCGCCCCATGCGGCGGCACGGGCAGATCCGGTCGGCCCGTTGGTTGGGCGCTGGCTGTCGGTGCAAAGAGCAGAAGGACAGCGTCGTCCAGGCTGAAGAAGATGTGTCGACCCGGCAGTTCGGTCATCCGAGTAAGGCCGAGGACACGCTCGTAGAAGGCCGCGGTTTCTTCGAGGTTCTCGGCGTAAAGGGCTGTTTCCAGAATGCGCATCGCCTGATCGTCCTCTGCCTCGCGCGGCTCTTGGCCCGGTTCACGCGCCTGCGCCGACCCAGCGCCCGCTCGCGCAGGGGTTATCGCAAGGCACGGGCTTTGCAGGGTAGGCTAGCAGCACTCGATTGCGAAGGAGAACGCTGATGCTTGCCCGTTTCATCCTCGTCTTCGCGGCGCTCGTCGCCGGGCCGGCCATGGCCTGCAGCTTCCATCCGGGTCAAACCGTGGAGCAGGCGGGGCCCGCGACGGAATTGGCGGCGCTGGAGCCGGGGATCTCGCAGGGCTGGCTGCGCTGCGGCAATGCGCCGGAGAAGCCGCTGGTGGTCTGGACCTTGTCCGTGGATGAGACCCAGCCCTATGTGGGCGTGCGAGACGCACCGCTGTTCCTCGAGCTTCCGGCTAATCCGCTCGTGCCTCTCACGGGCTATGGCTACCGCGACAATGGTCGGATCGCGCTCCTGATGAGCACGGAGGACGCGGCCGAGGCGCCGCCGGAGGCGGGCTTGCCCGATCGCCGCAAACCGCATCGCCTCTACGGCACGCTTTGTGGGGCGGAGGCGGAGGATGCGCTCAACTGCTCGCTCGGTGGTCATCGGCTGAAGGTACGGGTTGATGCGCAGGACACCGATGGGGACGGGATCCTGGATTTCGCGCGCCACGAGTTGAGCTACTACAGCCCTGGCCGCCTTCAGGTCGTGCGCTTCCCGAGCGCGCATAGCGCCGACCCGCGGGCGATGGTCGCCGTTTGGATGGAGATCATCACGCTTGCCGGGCTGTGACGGGGCGCGCATTTCCCGCACGCCCCCGAGGGCTTCCCGTCAGGAGGCTTTGCTCAGTAGCGGTAGTGCTCGGGCTTGAAGGGCCCTTCCGGCGTGACGCCGATATAGCTTGCCTGATCGTCTGAGAGGCGCGTGAGCTCGACGTTCAGCTTGGCGAGGTGGAGCGTGGCCACCTTCTCATCGAGGTGCTTCGGCAGCACATAGACCTCGTTCTTGTATTCACCCGGCTTCGTCCAAAGCTCGATCTGCGCCAGCACCTGGTTGGTGAAGCTCGCAGACATCACGAAGGACGGGTGGCCGGTGGCGTTGCCGAGGTTCAGGAGCCGGCCTTCCGAAAGCAGGATCATCCGCTTGCCATCCGGGAACTCGACCATGTCGACCTGGGGCTTGATGTTGTCCCATTTAAAGTTCTTGAGCGCGGCGACTTGGATCTCGTTGTCGAAGTGGCCGATATTGCCAACGATCGCCATGTCCTTCAGCAGGCGCATGTGATCGACGGTGACGACGTCCTTGTTGCCCGTGGTCGTGATCACGATATCGGCGCGCGGGGCGGCGCTTTCGAGCGTCACGACCTCATAGCCGTCCATGGCGGCCTGGAGGGCGCAGATCGGATCGACCTCGGTGACCATCACGCGGGCGCCTGCGCCGGCGAGCGAGGCGGCGGAGCCCTTCCCCACATCGCCATAGCCACAGACCACGGCCACCTTGCCGGCCATCATCACATCGGTGGCGCGGCGGATCCCGTCGACCAGGCTCTCCTTGCAGCCGTACTTGTTGTCGAATTTCGACTTGGTGACGCTGTCGTTCACATTGATCGCGGGGAAGGGCAGTTCGCCGCGCTTCTGCAGCTGATAGAGCCGGTTGACGCCCGTCGTCGTCTCCTCGGTCACGCCCTTGATCGCGTCACGCTGCTTCGTGAACCAGCCCGGGGAAGCGGCCAGCCGGCGCTTGATCTGGGCGAAGAGGTACTCTTCTTCCTCGGAACCCGGCTTCTCGAGGAAGGCGGTGTCCCCGCCCTCGGCCCGCGCGCCGAGCAGGATGTACATCGTCGCGTCCCCGCCATCGTCGAGGATCATGTTGGTGGGCTCACCGTCGGGCCACTGGAAGATGCTGTCGGTATAGGTCCAGTAGTCCTCGAGGCTCTCACCCTTGATCGCGAAGACCGGCGTGCCGCCCGCGGCGATGGCGGCAGCGGCATGATCCTGGGTCGAGAAGATGTTGCAGGAGGCCCAGCGCACCTTGGCCCCGAGCACCTCCAGCGTCTCAATCAGCACCGCGGTCTGGATCGTCATATGCAGCGAGCCGGAGATCCGTGCGCCCTTCAGAGGCTGGCTCTGCCCGAACTCGGCGCGCGCGGCCATCAGGCCCGGCATCTCCGTCTCGGCGATCGTGATCTCCTTGCGGCCATAGTCAGCCAGCGCGATATCGGCGATCGCATAGTCCTGAACGGTATCGGGCATCGAAAATCTCCTCGGCTCGGTGCGGCCCCCGCCGCAACCGGCGCCGCTTAGCATCCCGACTGCGTGACGACAACGCGCGCCTGTTGCGATAGGCGAAAAGCGGCTTACCGCCAGAAGATTGACGCAGACGAAACGGCTCGAGACCTCAGTCCTCGGAGCGGTGGTCCTTGGTGCCGAACAGACGATCGCCCGCATCGCCGAGGCCGGGCACGATGTAGGCCCTGTCATCCAGATGGCTGTCCATCGCTGCGGCCCAGACCGGCACGTCCGGATGGGCAGCGGCGAAGCGCGCAGCACCTTCCGGGGCGGCGACGAGGGCCAGAAAGCGGATGTCTTGGGCGCCCGCGCGCTTGGCAATCGTCACCGCCTCGATGGCGGAGCCGGCAGTGGCCAGCATGGGATCGACCAGCACCGTGACCCGATCCGTCAGATCGTCGGGCAGCTTCACGAGATACTCGACGGGCTCTTTCGTCTTCTTGTCGCGGTAGAGACCGATATGGCCGACGCGGGCTGAGGGCACGAGATCGAGCAGCCCCTGCAGCAGCCCGTCGCCCGCCCGGAGGATCGAGACGAAGCACACTTTCTTGCCCGCCAGACGCGGCGCCCGCATGGGCGAGACCGGCGTTTCGATCTCCACCTCCTCGATGGGCAGATCGCGCAAGAGCTCATAGGCGAGCAACAAGCTGATCTCGCGCAACAGGTCGCGGAAGCTGGCAGTGGAGGTGTCCTTCATCCGCATGCGCGTCAGCTTGTGCTGCACGAGGGGATGGGCCACCACGGTGAAGCGGTCTGGAAGCGGGGCGTTCGACATGGGGCTTGCCCTACCCGAGCGCCGCGCGCCGGACAACGGGCTTTTCGAGAGCGGGGGCAGGAACATGGCGAAAGCCGGTGGGATCGAAGCCGCACCCCGGGCCTGGCAGCGCATGCTGTCCGGGCGCCGGCTCGATCTGCTGGACCCCTCGCCCTTCGACGTGGAGATCGAGGACATTGCCCAGGGGCTTAGCCGCGTGGCCCGCTGGAACGGCCAGACCTCGGGCGAGCACCCCTATAGCGTCGCTCAGCATAGCTTGCTGGTCGAGGATCTGATGGTGCGGGCCAGGCCGCAGGCGAGCGCCGCGGAGCGGTTGGCAGCGCTCCTGCACGATGCCCCCGAATACGTGATCGGCGACATGATCTCGCCCTTCAAAGCGGCGCTCGGGCTCGACTATCGCGCCTTCGAAGCGCGGCTGGCTGCCGCGGTGCATATCCGGTTCGGGCTCCCGGCGGCCCTGCCCGAGGCGCTGGAGGCGCGGATCAAACGCGCGGACCGGATATCGGCCTGGTACGAGGCCACACAGCTGGCCGGTTTTTCGCCCACAGAGGCCGCCCGCTTTTTCCCCCGACCCCGCACGGCTTGGGCCCATGAGATCCGGCTTGAGCCAGAACCGGCCGAGACGGTGCGCCGCGACTTTCTCGCCCGATACGAAGCGCTCGTCGCGGCCCATGCCGTGGACTGAGCGTGGCCAAGTCAGGGCTCACTCAGGGCGGGGGCATCGTCTCCGGGGCGCGCGGCAGCGAGAGATGAACGACGAAGCGGCTCCCGTGCCCCTGTTCCGAGAGCACCTCGATCCGCCCGCCCATGCGCCGCACCAGCTCGTCACAGATCGTCAGGCCCAGCCCGAGCCCCCCGAAGCGCCGGTTCTCCCGATCGTCCGCCTGAAAGAACTGGCGAAAGATCTGACTGCGGTCCTCCTCCGCAATTCCAATCCCCGTGTCGGAGACTGAGATCGCAATCTGTGCGGTGCTGTCGTCGAGCGTCGCATCGAGCCCGATGCCGACGGAGCCGCGCTCGGTGAACTTGATGGCGTTGGCCAGCAGATTGAGCACGACTTGCTTCACCCGCACCGCATCGCCGATCAGCTTTGGGACGGGGACAGCGCTTGGCGATTTCTCCAACGTCAACCCTTTGGCATGCGCCTCCGGCTCCAGCGTGGCGATCGCCTCGCGCATCACTTCGCACACCGCAAAGGGCGCGGCCGTAAGCTCGAACTCGCCCGACTCGATCCGCGTCGCGTCCAGCAGATCGTCGATCAAGCGCAACAGCACGCTGCCGGACTCGCGGATCACGGAGGTATAGCCCTCCTGCCGCGCGTCGAGCTCAGTGCGTTCCAGCAAGGCCGCAATGCCGAGAATGCCGTTCAACGGCGTGCGCATCTCATGGCTCATCCGCGCCAGGAAACGCGACTGGTGGCGGCTGGCCTCTTGCACCCGCACGCGCTCCTCTTCGAGCGCGCGGCGTTGGCGCAGGCTCTCCGTGATGTCGCTGATCGTCAGCACACAGCCCCCTTCGGGCAGATGCGCTTTGTTGATCTCAAGGGTCGCGCCGCTGAAGAGCTGACGATGGATGCGGGTCTGGCTCGGATCCGTGGCGAAGCGGAAGCGATGCTCAATCTCGGCGGCGCGGCGCTCGGGCGAGAGGCCGTCGAGGTCGGCAAAATGCTGGGCCAGCTCACGAAAGGGGATGCCCCAATGCACTTTATCCCTTGGCACGCCATAAAGCTCGAGAAAGCGCTCGTTGAAGGCCGTATAGGCGCCGTCTGCATCCATCAGACAGACACCGTCGGTAATGTTCGCGAGAATGCTCACCATATGCGCGCGCTGACGCTCAAGCGCGGCCTCTCCGGCGAGACGGTCGGTCATATCGATATGAACGGCGACCACGCCGCCGTCCTCGGTCGGGCTGCGCACGATATCGATCACCCGGCCATCGACGTAAACGCGGCGTTCATGGCGCGTGCTGTCGCTGCCCCAGAGCGCCACGCGCCGCGCAATCTCCGCCTCGAGCGCCTGACCGGTGATCCCAAAGCCACCGCGCAGGCCAACGTGGCGCATCACATCTTCGATCCGATCACCGACGGCGATGCCGCCGTCCTCAAGGCGAAACATCTCGATATAGCGCTGATTGAAGGCCGCCACGCGACGGTCCTTGCCGATCACAAGCACCCCATCGTGCAGCTGTTCGATGGCCGTCGCGAAAACAGAGGGCGAGACGCCGATCGGGGCGCTGGATGTCGCGGGCGAAGGTTCGGTCGGCGCCGCGCGTCCGGCTGCTCTGGAAAAAATGTTCATGGCCATGTCCGCCTTAACCTTCAGGACATAATAGGCTCCGCTGCGGCCTATGGTAGCGCAATCGTCACAACGCGAGGAGCCGTCAGCGCGGGCGCCGTTGCCGTGCGGGCCCCGATGCCGTAACGGCCTCGGCCAATGCCGCAGAACATGCCGCACGACAAAGGGAGAAGGCCGATGGCTCGCATGAACCTACTCATCCTCGCCGGAGACGGGATCGGCCCGGAGGTCATGGGCGAGGTACGTCGGATCATCGACTGGTTCAGCGAGACGCGCGCGCTCGATTCCGCCGTAGAGGAGGACCTGGTGGGCGGGGCGGCCTATGACGTGCACGGCGTACCGCTCTCGGATGAGACCATGGCGAAGGCGCAGGCCAGCGATGCCGTGCTGCTGGGCGCTGTGGGCGGGCCGAAGTACGACACGCTCGACTTCTCGCTGAAGCCCGAGCGGGGGCTGTTGCGGCTGCGCAAGGAGATGGACCTCTTCGCCAATCTGCGGCCCGCGCAGTGCTTTGATGCGCTCGCGGGGTTCTCATCCTTGAAGCCGGAGGTCGTGGCGGGCCTCGACATCATGATCGTGCGCGAGCTGACTTCGGGCGTCTATTTCGGCGAACCTCGCGGGGTGACGACGCTGAACGACGGCACGCGCGTCGGCATCAACACCCATCGCTATAGCACCGAGGAGGTGCGGCGCGTGGCACGCTCGGCCTTCGAGCTGGCGCGCAAGCGGGACAACCGGGTCTGTTCGATGGAGAAGTCGAATGTGATGGAGGCGGGCATCCTTTGGCGCGAAGAGGTCGAATGGGTGCATGCCAACGAGTATCCGGATGTGGTGCTCAGCCACATGCTGGCGGATGCGGGGGCGATGCAGCTCGTGCGCAATCCAAAGCAGTTCGATGTGATCGTCACGGACAACCTCTTCGGGGATTTGCTCTCGGATGCGGCGGCGATGTTGACGGGCTCGCTCGGCATGCTGCCCTCAGCCTCCCTCGGCGCGCCGGCGGAGAACGGGCGACCGAAAGCGCTCTATGAGCCGGTGCATGGCAGCGCGCCGGATATCGCGGGTCAAGACAAGGCGAACCCGATCGCCTGCATCCTGAGCTTTGCCATGGCGCTGCGCTACAGCTTCGATCTCGGCGCAGAGGCGGATTTGCTGGAGGGTGCGGTGAAAGATGTGCTGGCTCAGGGGATCCGTACCGGAGATCTCGGCGCCTCAGCGCAGGGCGCGGTGGGCACGCGCGCGATGGGTGATGCGGTGTTGGCCGCTCTGAAGGCCCGGTCTGCTGGGGCCTGAGAGCGGGATTTGCGCGCCGGGCCTGAGACTGGGGCCTGCTCCCGAGAGTGGGCCCGAGCGCTTAGCCCAGACCACGCGCCGTTTTGGTCGTCGCTGCGGTTCGGCTGTGAGCAGCCCTGGCGATACCGATGGAACGGCGCCCCGGTTCTTCTGGTTTGCGTCCTGCGCTGTCCCACCCCCTCCCGCACCGCTGACCCTGCGCAGAAAAGAAGGTCACGGCTGGGCTGCCGCGCGGGTCCTCCCCGCGACTTTCCCCTTTCATGGGCGGACCACGAGTGCCGGCCACTCGCTGTCACACCGGTCTTGCACGCTTCGGACGCCGGGCCAGCAACCCCGGATACGAACCGCGGATGACATATCCTCGGCGACAAACACTAGGCGACGGCACCCTCGCCCATTGTCCCCAAGGCCCCACAGAGCCAACACGCTAAGCCTTCACGGGGGCGATCCACGAAACGACGCCGCCCCCAGACACCACACCACGCTAAACGAACCTTTCGCTTACGATGATGAGTGTATGAGGGATTAGAGTGAACAAAGGTTGAACGAAACGTCTGGAGGCGCTGTCTTGCGCTCAATTCACGAGATCGACCGTCACCGTCGCACCGCCCCAGCCGTGAACGCTGTCATGGCCCTCGATCCGCACACGCTCAACCGAGGTCGGGATCGAGACACCGCTGAGCGAGCGGGTGAAGGGCTGTTCGTTGACATGGGGATGGGCGAGCACGCGCGTGCCAAACACCGTGCCGTCCGGGCCGACCACGCGCCAGGCATCCGCATAATGGTCCCAGCCGGTATCGGCATGTTCGACGGTCACCGTGAAGGTCCATGTCGCGCCGTTGCGTCGAGCCTCGGCGGCGAGCACATCCACTTGACCGGCCTGCAACCCGGGCAGAGGCGCCGTGACGACAGCGGCGACGGCCGCGGCAACGACAGCAAGGAATGAGTAGCGCATCGGGACCTCCGAAAGGGTGTTCAGACTGGGTTAACCTTAATCCGGCTAGGCCAGAGCGTCATCGTCGCAGGCACGCGGCAGAGGAGGTAGCATGGTCGCGCGAGCGCATACGGTCGCTTTCATGGGCGTCGAGGCGCGGCCGGTGGAAGTGCAATGCGCGGTATCGGCGGGCCTGCCCGCCTTCACGATCGTAGGCCTGCCCGACAAGGCGGTGAGCGAGAGCAGGGAACGGGTGCGCTCTGCGCTCACAAGCTGCGGGATGGCGATGCCGGCGGGGCGCGTGACCGTGAACCTCTCACCGGCGGATCTCCCCAAGGCCGGATCGCACTTCGATTTGCCCATCGCGCTTGCGCTGATGGCAGCGCTTGAGGTGCTGCCGGTGGAGGAGGTGGATCGGCTGGTCGCGCTCGGCGAGCTGTCGCTCGATGGCGAAGTCCGTGCGGTCCAGGGGGCGCTGCCGGCCGCGCTGCTTGCCGCGGCCTCGGAGAAGACCCTATGCTGCCCGGCGCGCTCTGGGCCGGAGGCGGCCTGGGTCGGGGCCTGCGAGGTGGTGGCACCGGGCTCGCTGCTGGCGCTGATCAATCATTTCCGAGGCGATGGCGTCTTGGCACAACCCGAACCAGGGCCCGTGGCAGCCCTGCGCGTGGCCCATGATCTGGCCGATGTGAAGGGGCAGGAGACGGCGCGCCGGGCGCTGGAGGTCGCAGCCGCTGGCGGGCACAATATGCTGATGGTTGGCCCCCCCGGTGCCGGCAAATCCATGCTCGCGAGGCGCCTGCCTGGGATCCTGCCGCCGCTCAGCCCGCCCGAGGCGCTCGAAGTCTCCACCATCGCCTCGCTCGCGGCAGAACCCGGGGACGGCAGCATGGCGCGCGAACGCCCGTTTCGCTCGCCCCATCACTCGTCCTCCCGGGCCGCCATCGTGGGCGGGGGCCGGCGCGTGGGGCCAGGTGAGATCAGCCTCGCCCATCGCGGTGTCCTGTTTCTCGATGAATTGCCGGAGTTCGACACGCAGGTGCTCGAGGGGCTGCGTGAGCCGCTTGAGACCGGCGAGGCGACCGTATCCCGCGCCGAAAGCCACGTGACCTTCCCCGCGCAGTTTCAGCTCATCGCCGCGATGAACCCCTGCCGATGCGGCCATCTCGCCGATGCAGCGCGCGCCTGCAACAAGGCACCCCGCTGCGGACAGACCTATCAAAATCGGCTCTCTGGCCCGCTCCTCGATCGGATCGACATCCGGATCGAGGTACCGCCCGTGGGCTATGACGTGCTCGCGCTGCCCCCCCATGGCGAGACGAGCGCGCGTGTGGCGGAGCGGGTTGCCCGCGCGCGTGCCATCCAAGCCGCCCGCGGCGGGCCAGGCGCGGTCAACGCCACGCTGGAGGGGACAGCACTCGACGCCGCCTGCCGTCCGGACAGCGAAGGCGCAGCCCTCCTGGCCCGTGCCGCCGAGAGGCTGCGGCTCTCAGCTCGCGGCCATGCGCGCATCCTGCGCGTCGCCCGGACCATCGCCGATCTCGACGGGGCGGAGACCGTTACGCGACCGCATGTGGCAGAAGCGGTGTCCTATCGCCGCGCCTTCACATAAAGCCCCCTTCCAAAGCACGCACGAAAAGACTATCCCCCGACCGCTCTGAAGGGCGCTCCCCTGAGCGCTCGACCATGAGGAGGATGTCATGGGCTATCGCGTCGCCGTCGCCGGGGCCACCGGCACCGTTGGTCGCGAGATGCTGACGATCCTCGACGAGCGGGCGTTTCCCGCCGACGAGGTCGTGGCACTCGCATCACGCCGTTCGCAGGGAACGGAAGTGAGCTATGGCGACACGACGCTCAAGACGAAAGACATCGAGACCTTCGACTGGTCCAACACCGATATCGCACTCTTCGCCATCGGCTCTGGCCCCACGAAGCAGTATGCCCCGCGGGCCACACGGGCCGGCGCGGTGGTGATCGATAACTCCTCGCTCTACCGCTACGAGCCGGACGTGCCCCTGATCGTGCCGGAGGTGAACCCGGATGCGATCGACGGCTATGCCCGGCGCAACATCATCGCCAATCCAAACTGCTCGACCGCGCAGATGGTGGTGGCGCTCAAGCCGCTGCACGACCGGGCGCGCATCAAGCGTGTTGTGGTCGCCACCTACCAGTCCGTCTCGGGCGCAGGCAAAGAGGGGATCGACGAGCTCTGGAACCAGACGAAGGGCCTCTACGTGCCCGGCCAGGAGGTCGATCCCGCGAAGTTCCAGAAGCAGATCGCCTTCAACATCATCCCTCAGATCGACGTCTTCATGGAGGACGGCTCGACGAAGGAGGAGTGGAAGATGGTGGCCGAGACCAAGAAGATCGTCGATCCCGCGATCAAGGTGCAGGCGACCTGTGTGCGCGTGCCCGTCTTCGTCGGTCATTCGGAGGCGATCAATGTGGAGTTCGAGGAGCCGCTGGACGAGGACGAGGCCCGCGAGATCCTGCGCTCGGCGCCGGGCATCATGGTCGTCGATAAGCGCGAAGAGGGCGGGTATGTGACGCCGATCGAGAGCGTTGGCGAGTTCGCCACTTACATCTCGCGGCTGCGCACGGATCCGACGGTGGAGAACGGCCTCAGCTTCTGGTGCGTCTCCGACAATCTGCGCAAGGGCGCCGCGCTGAATGCGGTCCAGATTGCGGAGCTGCTCGGCCGGCGTTGCCTCAAGAAGGCGAGCTGACCCTGCGCCCTCGGCTCAGGCTTCTTTCTGGGCCGAGGGACCGCGCTGGAGCGCGATGACCGCCTGCGCGAAGCCGTCGAAGATCGCGTCGGAGATGCCCATCGCCGCGGCCTTTTGTTCGAGCGAGTTGATCTCGCCCTGATCGGCGACCCCGTCGATAAACGCGATCCGCATCGCGAAGAGCAGCGCCG